>JBAHZX010000066.1:0-39278 GCA_037132815.1 Shewanella sp. | reverse complement strand
GAACTCATGGTCTAACAGACTTCTAACTTGTTTCATATAAAAAATAATGAGTAAATTCAGTAGGTATTTATACGGGATCGTGACTTTAATGCAAGATTAAAAGTGTAAAAGATACCAGCGTTTAAATAATGAGCTAATTTGTGGTAATTTTATACTCAGGTACTTAGCAGCAATACAACATTAATATACTCGCTCTACTTCAAAGTGCAGGTTTCGGAGCCGACTGAGGTAGAACGGGTAAATAAATAAGTAAACAATTTAAGTTCCTAAAGCCTAGATGGATCTTAGATCCCAAAGATAACTGAGACACATAAAAAAACCGAAGCTAAATTAGTTTCGGTTTTTTATATTTAAAAGATACATCAATCGTTACTACCTGAATATCATTACACTCTATAAGCAGGCTGTATCATTAGAAATAGATATCTTAAAACACATACTTAGTAAGTCGCTTCACGCTTCTTAGCTTCTGCATCCCACTTCGGCAATACCGTCTTCTTAAACTCAGCTTTATCAGCGTTCAACTTATCTATATCCATGCCTATGGCAGCTTGTGCTTTAGCCTTAGTAGAAGTATCAGGATATTTGATAGGCTGTTCTACACCTTTCTTAGCAAGCAGTTGAGCTAGCTTAACACGAGCATTAGCCGCTTTATCTACCGCTGTACCTAAGATACGTAGTCCTTCTGCAGGAGCATGAGCTGCGATACCATGAGAGGCTGTCGCAAAATCCCAACGCCACTGTGCATGACGAATATCGGTCAGAATTGGCTTCATTTCAGCTTCAGTAGCACCGGCTTCCCAAGCTGCACCAGCCTCGAAGTGAGCTTTAACTAATTGACCTTCCGCTGCCATTTTAAGTTCTAGAATTTTAGCCTGACGCTGAGCTATCAAGTCGACCATGAACTCCTTGCTTTGTTCATGACAAGTAGCACAAGTTTCTTCGAAGCGATCAAATGGGTTACCCACCTTATGATCGGTATATTTACGGCCTTTTGCATTCTCGACTCTAGGCATGTGACAGTCAGTACAACTTACATTGTTCTGCCCATGTACACCTAGCTTCCAAGTTTCATAACCAGGATGTTGTGCTTTCAACATAGGTGTTTTAGAGATCTTATGAGTCCAATCTGTAAACTGCATTGCATCATAGTAGGCTTCAGCAGACTCAACAGAGAGACCTTGATCCCAAGGGAATTTAACAAATCCTTTGTTATCTTTAGTCTTCTCGAAGTAATATTCGGAGTGACATTGAGCACAGACCATAGACTGCTTATCTTTACGAGAAGCCTCATCGAACGGTGTACCGATTGCTTCCATGGCACGCTCAGCGAACGGACGAGAGACACGTAATTTAGTCTTACCACTCACGTGACAATCGCTACAGCCGATAGTGTTGACGATTTCAGCACCACCTTTATACCACTTACCCGTGAAATAACCGTCTTCTCCTTGCTCTTCGATCATGCGAGGCACATCTGGACTCTTACAAGACCAACATGCCATAGGCATAGGACCATCAGCATCTGACTTAGGTGCGCCAGTACGTAATGTATTACGAACATCGGTGACCGCATACATATGGCCACGGGCCTTCATGTAATCTTTAGCGAAACCATATCCTGCCCACAATACCACTAGGTTAGGATCGAGCTCCAGTAAATCGATAAGCTCTTTACTCTCCGAAGTATCATGCCAACTGTCATACTGCTTCGAAAATTTATCTTTATATATTTCACTTCTAGGCTCAGTCTTATCATTCGCCATCACGCTTGAAGCCATCAGGCTCGTAGCGACCAATGCACTTATGGCAAAGGATTTTTTAGTTAATGTTCTCACAATCTCATCTCCGTGTTACTTTAATATAGCAGTTGTAATAATCACACCATCTCCAAAATCAAAGTAGACCCTTAGTATGATTTTATACATACCTCTAACTGGGTATACGATGCAAAGTTTGCGATAGATCAAAATGTAGACGTGTTGTTGCTCACACTTTTACCTATTTGTTAAATAGCTTAAGTGCGAGCTAAATTAGAACGGGTTTTCAAATAGACTATTCAAAATAATTTAGCGAGTTTTAAATTCATGAAGAAACGCAGTTTAACCTCGACCATTTTAGGTCTAATGTTAATGTTAATATTCTTATCGAGTGGTCTAGCAACCTTTTCGATCATCAACTTAGCCTACAGTCTTGGAGATGCCCGGGCTATCAACGCATCTGGCTCTTTGCGAATGCAGAGCTATCGTTTAATGTTCTATACAAACTCAGAAGGTCAAAATACTGTTAAAAAGAAAGAAAAGATCAAAATGTTTGAGAATACTCTGTATTCAGATGCACTGACACGTTCTCTCGACTGGGACACTCCTGATGAACTCGAAGAGCAGTACCTATTAGTTATTCACAAATGGAAGGTAATGAAATCTTATATCGAAAAAGATCCACACCTCTACGCCGCCTCTGTGAAAGATTTTGTCGATACTATCGATCTACTGGTTCTGAAAACCGAACAACATGCCGAATTTAAATTGAAATTATTAGCCGTGAGTCAAATCAGTGGGCTAGGTTTAATGCTATTTATCGCTTTCATGGCTGTACGTTTTACCAAACGAAAAGTAGTCGCACCTCTTAAACAGTTAATGGACTCAACCAATACCATCTCCAAAGGAAACTTCGATGTGGAGATGCCTAAATCTGAGTATATTGAGCTCAGTTCATTAAGTAATGCATTTGAATCTACGGCCAAAGAGCTATCGGCCCTCTACCAAGGCCTAGAGAGTCAAGTAGAGGAAAAAACATTAGCCCTGACGCGCAGTAATAATGAATTAACCCTCTTATACGATAACTTAGTTATGCTCCACTCTGGTAAATTAGAAATTAGTAGCTTAAAAACTGCACTTAATCAACTAAGATCCCATGAGTCTGAGACATTCCTTCGTCTTGTTATAGTCCAAGATGATGGAGAGGAATTAGTCATAGAGGCCGATGGTGGTTGGCCAGAAAAAGCTGATATCCAGACTCATTTTCCGCTTAAGTTCGAGGCCAATGAGCTGGGATACTTAGAGGCTAACTCCAGTGGAAGGGTCAATTATCAACTGTTTGAAAATTTTGCCATCATGCTGGCTCGTTCAATTGTCATCTATAATGCCGGAGAACAGAGGCAACAACTCGCACTTATGGATGAGCGAGGAGTCATTGCCAGAGAACTGCATGACTCCTTAGGTCAAATACTCTCCTTCTTAAAAATCCAAGTCAACTTACTGTCTAAAGCACTGGACAGTGCTTGCCGCAATCCTCAGGTCGAACATCAGTTATCAGAAATCAACGAAGGGGTAAACACGGCTTATGTACAATTAAGAGAGTTATTATCGACCTTTAGACTGACCGTCAAAGATCCAAACTTGCACAACGCCATCGAAGCTATGTTAGAACAGCTTCGTAATCAATCCGACACTAAGATCACCTTAGATTATAAACTGCCCATGCAACTGCTCGGCGCCCATCAACATATCCATGTGCTGCAATTAACTCGAGAAGCGACGGTTAACGCCATCAAACACGCCCAAGCCAATCAGATTAACATTCGTTGTTTTAAAAGCTCTGATACCCATGTCACCATCACCATCGATGATAATGGCATTGGCATAGATAAAGTGAAAAAACGTGACCAGCATTTCGGCATAGGGATTATGCATGAGCGTGCGAGTCGCTTATCAGGTATAGTGGAACTCAGCGGCAATCCAGACGGAGGAACCAGAGTAACACTGACGTTCCCTCCTCAGCAGGGAGCAGCCGATACAAATGATTAACTTCATATTATTCTTTGCATACAATATAATGCATAAGAATACACCATTGCAGGAGACGCTTTTAAAATGGGTAAACCTTACTCAGTGCTCGTTGTCGATGATCACCCGTTATTACGTCGCGGTATTTGCGAATTAATCACTTCTGATTCAGATTTCATTCTATTTGGCGAAGTAGGAAGTGGCTTGGATGCATTGTCGGCTATCAAAGAAAATGAACCCGATATTGTGCTACTCGACCTGAATATGAAGGGAATGACGGGATTAGACACCTTAAATGGTCTACGTCAGGAGGGAGTCACCTCTCGCATTGTTATTCTAACGGTTTCCGATGCCAAACAAGATGTCATTCGTCTGGTGAGAGCCGGTGCTGATGGTTACTTATTAAAAGATACTGAGCCAGATCTTCTGTTAGAGGACCTAAAAAATACCATGCAGGGACATAGGGTGATCAGTGATTCGGTGAAACACCTCTATGATCTTAAAGATGCAACCGAAGAGCTGGACTGGATCGAGAATCTAACGCCAAGAGAGTTACAAATCTTGCAGCTCGTGGCTCAAGGTAAGAGTAACCGTATGCTATCGGATCAATTGCATATCAGCGAAGGCACGGTCAAAGTTCACGTGAAAAATCTACTGAAAAAGGCCAATGCCAAATCGAGAACCGAAATGGCGGTTCGATATCTCAATCAGTAATAAGTAAACGCCTCTTACTCAGAAAGGCAGCCTATGGTTGCCTCTCTCGAGTAAGCATATACCAATTTAATAAAATCTATAAATGATTCTAGCGAGTCTCATCAAGAAACTCTCGCCAGCTCAGTAGCGCTGATTGGAAATCTTCTAAGCCACAAAAAGCCTCAGATTCACCTTTATAAAGTGACATAGCATCATCAAATTCATGATCTAAGCCATCTTCTATCTCATTAGCAAACACCCTAACCTGTTCGTTATCCAGCTCCAGTGATAGCCCTTTACCTAGCCAGCGCCATTCGTTGAGAGAGCCTGCTTGTAACTGTTCTATTATCTGACTGAGTTCCTTATACTTAACTTGGCATTCACTCAATTCCTCGACGAACCAAAAGCCTAACACTTCATGGCCCATACTAAAACTCGCAATCACAGTACCTGTCATGGTATTACGTCGAAATTCATATTCCATACTAGAACCTACTACTCAAATAATTAGCCGTATTTCTCCGATAATTTTACCCTAAAGTGGAGCTCTATGTGCAACTCATTCTTTCCACCTTAAATGTCAGCCAATAAAAAGGACGCCTAAGCGTCCCTGTATCACTATTAACTCGTTTCAGAATAAGCGAAATTAGTGAGCATGACCATGATCGTCACCAGCAGCTTCTTCCGTTGGAGCATCCGCCTTCTCGATAGAAAGCAGCTCAACCTCAAATATCAAAGTAGAGTTAGCAGGAATAGTCCCCGTATCACGTTCGCCATAAGCTAAGTCAGCCGGGATCACAAACTTGTACTTAGCGCCAACAGACATAAGTTGAAGGCCTTCGGTCCAACCTGAAATAACACGGTTTAGCGGAAATTTAGCTGGCTCGTCGCGCGCGATAGAACTGTCAAATTCAGTCCCATCGATAAGAGTTCCAACGTAATGAACTTCGACCATGTCTTCAGCTACAGGTTTCTCACCCGTACCAAGAGTCAATACTTCATACTGAAGGCCAGACTCAGTGGTAACCACACCTTCTTTAGCCTTATTAGTCTCTAAAAATGCAACGCTTTCGGACAAGGCTTTCTCAGCAATAATGGTGGCTTGAGCCTGACGTTTGTCATTTAACTTCTCATCGAGATCTTTAAGAGTTTTCTGAATCTCTTCTTCTGTCAGCTTAAGCTGGTCGGTAAGACCGCTACTGAAGCCTGCTACAATAAGATCACGATCGAAAGACATACCCAGCTCTTCTTGCTCTGCAATATGGCCAGACATATATGTACCGAGAGAGGCACCAAAACTGTAAGCTTCTTTCTGTGCTTCTGTTTTTAATTCAACATTGGCAGCGACTTCCGTTATTTTTTGCTCTTGATTACAAGCTGACAGACCGATAACGGCCAAAGCAACCAGTGATATTTTATAAATAGTTTTCATTAAAAACTTCCTCAGGATCTTCGAATCGTGACATTAGTTGTACCTTAATAAGACCGCTCACTTTATACTAGTTAAATAGTTATTCCAATTACATTACTTATGTTTAATCATCAAATCTAGATAGCATTTCAGTTTTTCCAGTCTGTCCCTGAATAGAAAGTTTAATATCATTCGTAAAAAATGAACTTTTCAGCAGCGCGCTTTTCAAATCATGGTACATTGCTACTGATAGGCGCTCTGGCGAGAGAAGCCTATGTATGGGATATCAGAACAGGGAGGTTTTAAATCAATTGGCATGCTCCGCACATCAAACATGCCTAAATCAAGAGTGCTGTTATATACTCTGTCACAATTAAATTCAAAACTGATCCGTACCATCAGTAGCAATGGCTTAGTCGAGACTTGACCAGCCCCCTATCCATTAGAGGTAAAAATGGCACCACTAGAACAAAGAATCGAAGATCTTGAGATGAAACTGGCATTTCAGGATGGCACCATAGAAGATCTTAATCAGCAAGTTATTAAGTTAAATGACCTACTGTCTAATCAGCAACAGGCTATACGGCTCTTAGTCAGTAAATTGCAAACCGTAGAGCCGAGTAATATGGCGAGTCCGGCAAATGAAACTCCACCACCACACTATTAATACTCACCAGCCCAATGAAAATAAGATATATGAGCACTGTAAGCTGACTATAGGTAAAACCTAAAGGATCGAAATGCAAAAAAGTAGCCTTATGCACATGACAACCAGTCCTTTGGAGGCAACCGAATGAAAGCTTGGCTATTGATCACGCTACTCACATTGAACTTATCAGGTTGTGCATTTAACAGTATTTTCATTAACTATCCGTCACAAATAGCCCCAGTAAAATCCCAACTCAATACCAATGCACCCATGCAAGGGCTTCAAAATCTGGCATCAAATATATCCGGTAAAGATGGTCTACTCTATGCTCAAGAGGCCGGACGAGTCGCTCAAGTAAGCGGTGATTTCGAGGCGAGTAAACATTACTACCAACAGGCCGTTTCTGCCTATCTCAAGTTTGATGATAAAGCGACTGTGAGTGTCACTGATATAGGTGCCACCGCCAGCAGTCTATTTATTAACGACAATGTGATCCCCTATCGCGGGCCAGGCTACGAACGAGTAATGTTGCACCAATATCAGGCTATGAATTATCTGTTCAGTGGTGATCAAGAGGGGGCCTTAATAGAAGTGAGGCGTAGTAACCAGCTGCAAAGCTCAGAGCAGGCAAGATACCAGAAGTCGCAAAAATCAGTTCAAGCCATGGCGAATGGCACCATAGATACTGAAATGAATAAACTGGGCAAGGCCGCGGGCACAGTCACCAGCTCCTTCTTAAATGCTTACAGCTATTACACCACTGGCTTGTTACATGAAATGTTAGGTGAACCCAACGATGCCTTTATCGATTATCGTAAAGCGGCACAAATTACGCCTAATAATCCCTACCTTCAACAAGATCTTGTACGCCTTGCAACACAACTTTCTATGCCTCAACAACAGGAATTTGAACGGCGCTGGGGAAAAGCTAAGAGCCAAAAGAAGGGCGAAGGACAAGTCATTATCCTGCTCGAACGGGGCTTTGTCCCTGAAAAACAAAGTATAACGGTTCCCTTCACTATCCATGGAAACTGGCAAACGGCCTCATTAGCCACCTATACTTCTAATTCTCTAGCCATTGCAAGAGGTAAAATTAACGGCTTGGGAAAAACCTTGACCGCGGCCCCTATCGCCAACATAGATGCACTGGCAATCACGGCCCTGAAGGAAGCACTCCCAGCTACCTTAGTGAGGCAAGCAGCCAGAGTCTATGCCAAGTCAAAGATGGCCAGAAGCATGGAAAACAGCAGCAAGAAGAGACATAACGAAGCTGATATTGCTTCTATCGCCATGCAAATATTCAACGTAGTGACAGAGCAAGCCGATAGACGCAGCTGGCTTACCTTGCCCAAACAAGCGCAAATTGCAAAAACTTATCTTAAAAATGGCCGCTACTTACTCAAACTAGATAACTCACCGGGCCAAGAGATAGAAGTAAAGAACGGCAGAACCACCTTAGTCTGGGCAATAGACACTGGTAATTACATACATTTTTACTCAATAATCATCTAAAACACACTTAATGGAAGCCACTATGAAAAATTTTAAACTCATTTTTATGCTAGCTGTCGCTGTTGGACTGTCTGGTTGTCAATCGAAAGTTGAATACGGTGACGCCACTGAAGTGGAAACTGTCAATGAAAACTTCGGTTCTTCAGATCTTCAAGCCATCGCGGCGAAGATGGTCGATAGCATGCTTACCTTTCCGCCAATCGTAGCAATGACAGTAAACGACCGCCCCATCATCTTCGTCGATAAGATCAAGAACAAGACCTCAGAGCATATAGATACAGAATCGGTAACCGACTCAATCAGCAACAAGTTGCTACGCTCAGGTAAATTCCGTTTTATTGATATGACCAAAGTTGACGCTGTGCGTAAGCAATTAGATTACCAGAACAATGCGGGTATGGTTGACCCATCTACCGCCATCAGTTTCGGTCGTCAAATCGGCGCTCAATACATGCTTTATGGCAACCTTTCCAGCATAGTAAAGCAATCTGGCAGCACTACAGATATTTATTACAAAATGACCATGCGTCTAATGGATCTTGAAACAGGCCTCATCGAATGGTCTGATGAAAAAGAGATCCGTAAGGTTAAGTCTAAGTCATTCTTGGGAATGTAATTTGGCTTAGTGACCACAATGACAACATGCCAGTTTAAGTAACTGGCATTTTTTATATGGCCACTGCCCAAAATCTTTTATCTATGCCCGTTTACTTCAAAGTGCAGGTTTCAGAGCAGACTGAAGCAGAATGGGGATATAACAAAACGCCATTCAAGCAGGCTTGTTATCGCACTCAACAAAAAAATCGGTTAGTGTTGCCATTCAAAACTCAATTGCTGGAAACCAAGCTGTGAATCTACTGCGTATCTGTCTGCTCAGCCTTGTCTCACTCATGATCATGTCATGTCAAAGTACTAACTCTTATCAGCCTAAGATAAATCATAGCGATTCACTCGACTCCTCGTCTGCCGCTAAACTTATTTTAGCCAAGTCTCGTAGCACACGTATATCTCAAGTCAGTTATCAACTGACGCTGAATTTAACCTCAAAAGCGTACTTCAGTGGCACGACACGAATTAGTTTTCAATTATCAGATACCAATAGCTCGCTCACTTTAGATCTAATCCAGGCCGACATAACATCATTTATCATTAACGGTCATAAAATGTATCCCAAATATAACGGAAATACTTTTACCTTAAGCCCGAGCCTCTTGCAGTCAGGTAGCAACACGGTGGAAATCAGTTACTCACAGAACTATGCTAACAATGGCATGGGCTTAGTCCGCTTTGTGGATCCAAAAGATGCTAACGTCTATCTTGAATCAAAATTATTTCCCGATGCCGCCAGCATGATGTTCCCCTCGTTCGATCAACCCAACCTTAAAGCCAACTATAGCCTGAATGTCACAGTGCCAAAAGACTGGATGGTTATCAGCTCAGTCAAAGAGCAGAATATCCTAGACTCACCCGAATCAAACCAGTGGCAATTCCCCAGCGGCCCTAAGTTAAGCCCACATATGTTTTCCCTCTACGCTGGTCCCTATCGAGTCTGGCAAGACAACACCACTAAATCAAAATACCCCACTCGCTTATTTGCCAGACAAACTATTGCTGATGAAATATCCCCACAATTTTGGTTTAGAGATATCGATAGGGGACTTCGCTTCATGGAGGACTATTTAAACGCTCCCTACCCCTTCAGTAAGTTCGATTTAATTCTTAGCCCAACTATAACCCATGATGACTCAGTAACCAGCGCTGCGACAATCAGCATAGATGAAAATATCGCTCTCTATTCAGGCCAGTCCCCAAAAGAGCAGCAGAAGCGCATCGCAAAAGCCAGCATGAGCGGTCTTGCCACTCAATGGCTTGGCGCACTCGTTACCGTGAACTGGTGGAATGAAAGCTGGCTTAATATGAGTTTACGCTCTATGTTAACCAACAGGGCATTGGCTCAACTTGGTTATATCAATCAAAAGCTTAATAAGTTCTCAGACCCAATAAAATCCAAGGCTTATATGGATGACACCCTATTAGCCAATCATGCCTTTGATCCGTCTCTAGCTTCGATTGGAATCTATAAGGGCGAGGCAAGTTTACTCAGACTCGAATATTTGATCGGTGAGCAAAATTTTAGACTTGGGCTAGAAAACTACCTGACAACATTTGCCTATCAGAATATCAACACAACCGATTTTTTCACCAGCCTGAGTCTCCATACCAACTACAACCTGACTCAATGGCAACGAGACTGGCTCTTCACACCCGGCGTAAATACCATCAGGGTAGACTTTAGCTGTAAAAATGACCGAATAAGTGAATTATTCCTTATACAATCTCCTGCTAGCGAGCAAAGCCCAAGGCTAAGAGAACAAAAAGTCACATTGGCACTGTTTACCAAAGGGAGAAATGATCTTCACAGAATTCGCTCAATTTCACTTGTCTATAAAGATGAGAGGACACATGTTAAACAGTTAAATGGCACTCGTTGTCCCGATCTGGTCTACCCTAACTATCAAGATTCTGGCTACGTAAAAGTAAACTTGGATAGCCGTTCATTAGAGACTGTTAAGCGGTATCTCAATATGGTCAGCGAACCCCAATTACGGTCCATGCTATGGCAAAACCTGTGGGAAAGCGTATCCAACGGTGATCTGCCATTAAATGAATATTTAGGCGTGGTCTTCATTAACCTGCCTAAAGAGAAACAAACAGCTATCTTAGATCAGGTTCTGACCAACCTGAATCAAAGTAAAACCGATCTTGAGCAGATACTACCAAATCATAATCGTTACATCCAAATAGCACTGAAGGCATTAGAGCAAATGAGCTTGAGAAAGGCCATGAGCAACGCTGAAAACACCGATATTCAACGCCTCTGGTTTAATGCGTATATTCAGTTTTCACGCAGCCAAGATGCCTTAACTCACCTAGCCAAATTATTGGCTGGCAGCTCCAGTATCAAAGGGCTAGAAATAGATCAACAGATGCGTTGGAATATCATCATCCAGCTCAATCGTTATGACTATTTGAACAGCCGTATTTTGATAAACCAAGAGCTTAATAAAGACAAGAGCCAACACGGTCAAGATGCCGCTATTGCAGCTCAGATATCCAGGCCTGAAGCCGGTATTAAACGCTATTGGCTGACCCATATCCAACATAACACCGAGCTGCCATTTTCGACGCTCAGTATCGCCATGGCACACCTATATCCAAAAGAGCAACAAAGATTGAGTTCTGCCAGCTCAGAGCAAAGGCTCGAGTCACTTGCTCAGGTAGACCAGCAAAAAAATGACCGTTTCATGAAACTATATGGTCGATACTTGATCCCAACTCGATGCAGTCACGGAAGTATCAATACACTTAATAAAATAATAGATAGCCAAAATGGACTCTCGGCAACGACTCAGAAAGCCTTACTTCAAACACATCAGAGTGAGTTAAGGTGTGTTGCCATTAAAAAGCAGTTACTGCGCTAAAACGTCATCTAGGCAGCTGACTGGGTCTACACCTGTTTGGTGGGGATAATTAACATTTAGTGATAAACACTAATATGTTGGTATTTAACGTGAATTTAGTTATTTAACTCACTGATAAGCATTTAATTTAAATTATGGCGTAGACATTGCTTATCCAATGTATCGTCATAATGAATAACCAAAAAATTTAGAAGATATTGAGCTCAGTCAAAATTACAGAAAAAGCATAGAGGGAGTTAAAAATTATGGGACCATTTGAAGTCATCACTGTCGCCATCATAGCCGTATTTAGTGTGAGAGCGTATAAAGAATATAACAACAAAAAAAACAGTGGCGAAACCGCCGAAGTCGATGCGCTTAAATCCGAACTGCTAAAGCTACAAGAGCGCGTAGCGACACTCGAAACCATAGTCACAGACAAGTCATATCAACTCGGTGAGCAGATAAACAAGCTCTAGCTTGTTCAGGTTAATACAAACAAACCAGTGAATAGTCATATTCACTGGTTTCAGTTATGAGTCGCAAGTCTAGCGTTTAATGAATGACCCTGTGCTAAGGCTTTTCGCTTAGGCTCAGATTAAATAAACAGCTCTTTAATATTAGCCAAATCGCTTTTACCTTCTAGGATCTCTTCAGCCGATAATCCTGAGACTTCGTGAGGAAACACTAACCACTCCTCAGACTCATGAATAAAGTAATCAGGCTTTAACGACACCGAAGTATTCTTAGGCTTGTAATAAGGGCAGGCTATACGCACATCTTTTGGCATATTTAGACGCATCAACCCACAGAGTTCATTTTTGAGTGCGTGAATACTGCGGCCCGAATCAAACACATCATCGACAATCAGCAAGCCATCACCGGCATTAGCATTCTCAACAATATAATGCAGTCCATGAACCTTGATTTTTTTGCTCTGTTTGTCGGTGCCGATACCATAATAAGAAGAGGTACGAACTGCAATATGATCGGTTTCAACCTCTTTAAAATCGAAATATTCTTGCACCGCGATCCCTATCGGTGCTCCACCACGCCAGATCCCAACGATAAATTGCGGGCGAAAACCGCTGTCATAAACCTGTGCCGCCAGGCGAAATGAATCTTCAAGCAACCCCTGCGCTGTAATAAAATGCTTCTCTGACATTTGACCGTCTCCATCTTGTTATTTATTTAGGTCAACTTAGTAGACAACGTGATTATTCACTTTGAATAATCACAGCTTAAGTGTAGACATCTACCAGATTTTAGAGTGAATTTTATACTAGAATGAGGGTCGATACCTAACTTTTAATATAAAATTAGACACTATCCCTATATATTTATTTGTCACCTCAAAAATGAATCTGTTAGGCAAAATTGGAGGACTCTTTTTCGTAGTGAAAGCCATGATTGAGATGATTAAACATTTTGATCTAGCTCGGGTATAATGAACTACAGAACTTTAAATTTCCTTATAGGAAGCATCATGACACAAGATGAGATGAAGAAAGCCGCAGGCTGGGCTGCGCTAAAGTACGTTGAAAAAGAGAGTATTGTTGGCGTCGGCACAGGCTCTACCGTTAATCACTTTATCGATGCTCTCGCAACCATGAAGGCCGATATTGAAGGGGCAGTTTCCAGTTCTGAAGAATCAACCAAGAAGATGAAAGCACTGGGTATTCCGGTTTATGATCTCAATTCTGTCAATGAGCTTTCTGTCTATATTGATGGTGCCGATGAGATCAACGATCGCATGGATATGATCAAGGGCGGTGGCGCCGCCCTGACCCGAGAGAAAATCATCGCAGCCGTAGCCGAAAAGTTTATTTGTATCGTAGATAATACAAAGCAGGTCGCTATTTTAGGTGAATTCCCATTACCCGTCGAAGTGATCCCTATGGCTCGCTCATACGTTGCACGCCAACTGGTCAAACTTGGCGGTGATCCGGTTTACCGCGAAGCTTGCCTGACTGATAACGGCAACATCATCTTAGATGTCTATAATATGAAAATCATGCAGCCGAAAGAACTCGAAGAACAGATCAATCAAATCGTCGGCGTAGTGACTAACGGACTGTTTGCTAATCGTGGTGCAGATGTCTTGCTGGTGGGTACACCAGAGGGAGTAAAAACGGTTAACTAACCCATTTTTACTCTTTTGAGTACGCTCATATCATAAGCCACTTTATTACGTGTGTTTTGTTGCTTCATTTGGACTGACTCTTAGCTTTATTTATAGCCAAACATACATGATGGATAAAACCGTGTATAAAAATTGGGCATGAAAAATGAAATTATTTCTCATGCCCTTAGATTAAGTAGGACGTCACTTAGGGGCTACCCGTTCCTAGAGCCTAGAAACTCGCCACTGATAGCCGTTAACCCAACCTTCTTCTCAATATCTTAGCCGCCTGCACTAAGTTCTTAAGCGCTGGCTCAACTTCGTCCCATGTACGGGTTTTAAGGCCACAATCTGGGTTTACCCAAAGTTGGCGTAGGGCAATTTTATCGGCCGCCTTCTCGATAAGCTCTACTATTTCATCAACTGTGGGTGTATTGGGCGTGTGAATATCATAAACACCTGGACCTATCCCATTCGGATATTCGAAATCTTCGAAAGCCGTGAGTAACTCCATGCGAGAACGCGAGGTCTCGATAGTGATCACATCGGCGTCCATGGCTGCTATCGCTGCGATAGTGTCATTAAATTCGCTATAGCACATATGAGTGTGGATCTGAGTTTCATCGGTGACACCTGCGGCGCTCAGCTTAAATGATGCCACTGCCCACTTAAGGTAAGCTTGCCAATCACTCTTCTTCAACGGTAAACCTTCACGAAAAGCTGGCTCATCTATCTGAATGATGCCAATCCCAGCATTTTGCAAATCGACGACTTCATCACGAATGGCCAGACCAATTTGAGTTGCTATTTCCTCACGGCTGATATCTTCACGGGCGAATGACCAATGCAGAATAGTAACTGGCCCAGTTAACATGCCTTTTACTGGCTTGTCAGTCAAACTCTGGGCATATTCAGCCCATTCAACGGTCATCTGCTCTGGACGTGATACATCACCATAAATGAGTGGAGGCTTAACGCAACGAGAGCCATAACTTTGAACCCAGCCAAACTTAGTGAAGGCAAAACCTTGCAGTTGCTCGCCAAAATACTCGACCATGTCATTGCGTTCGGCTTCACCGTGAACTAATACGTCGATACCTAATTTAAGCTGACGTCCTACCGTATCTCTAGTGAGCTGACGTAGTTGGTCGTAATAAAATTTTTGAGTGATCTCTCCTTTTCGCCAGCGACTACGCAGACCACGAATTGCAGGAGTCTGAGGAAAAGAACCAATAGTCGTTGTGGGTAAAAGAGGAAGGTTAAACTTCTGTTCTTGAATGGATTGGCGATTTGAAAATACACTATCACGTTCATAATCATCAGCTTTAAGCTCGCTAACTCTGTCGATAACTTGCTGATCAGCCGCAGCCTCTCTAGCATCACGCCTAGCGACACAGGTAGCACGAATAGTTTCGACTTCAGCTTTAGCATCACTGTCGGCAGCTTGATTTATAGAATCACAGAGTAATGCTTTTAACTGAGTCAACTCAGAGAGCTTCTGCTTCGCAAATGAGAGTTGCTGCTTCAATGCCGGATCTAATTCTGTTTCAATATCGAGATCCACCGGACTATGGAGTAATGAACATGACGGCGCTATCCAAATTCGTCCCTTAAGATCGTTCACCACAGGAGCAATGCGCTCGGCAATCAAATCAATATCCGCCGCCCAGACATTACGTCCATTAATCACACCCAATGAGAGAATCTGCTCAGACCGAAGGTTTGCTGCAAATTCTTCAAGTTGCTCTGGAGCGGTGACCAAATCTAAATGCAGACCCGCAACAGGCAAGGCCGAAACCAATGCTTGATGATGAGCTATGGTGCCATAATAGCTCGCCAGTACAATCTTAACATTTGACGACTGCAACGCCTCATAGGCGAGAGTCATCGCCGCCTGCCAATCAGCATCAAGCTCTAAGGCTAAAACAGGTTCTTCGAGTTGCACCCATTCCACACCTTGCTCACTAAAGCGAGCTAAAATATCGGCATAGGTCTTAATGAGCTTAGGCAATAGTAAACGTTTATCAAAATCACTGCCAACAGCCTTAGATAGAAACAGGTAAGAAACCGGGCCTAACAATACGGGTTTAGCGGCATATCCCAGTGATTTAGCTTCTTCAACATCTTCAAAAAACTGCTCATACGCAATACTGAACTCTTGATCTACCGTCAACTCAGGCACTATGTAATGATAGTTAGTATTGAAATACTTAGTCATTTCGCCAGCAGGTGCATCTTTCCCTGATGGTGCACGGCCTCGTGCGACTCGAAACAAGGTATCGAGATCAACATCACCTTGATTGCGATGACGCTTAGGAATGGCATTCAATGTCGCACTCAACGTCAGAACCTGATCATAAAAAGCGAAATCACCCACGGGCAGTAAAGATACGCCAGCCTGTGCCTGCCACTCCCAATGAGTACGACGCAATTTTTTAGCCACTTGCTTAAGCTCGGCCTGACTAATCTCCCCACGCCAGTATTTCTCTTGAGCAAACTTAAGCTCACGTTGACGACCAACTCTTGGAAACCCTAGGTTAGCTATCTGTATCTCTTTCGAAGTTTTCATATTGTATACCTTGATATGAGCAGTATTAAGAGTAAACGCCCAAACGTGTTATCAGTGACTTCTACTGATGTCGCATTTTTCAATATAAAAACACATTCGGGCGTCTGGACGTCTAGAAGTTTATTGTGATATTATACCCGCTGACAAACGAATTAATTTCAAGCACAACATGAACAAAATTCATGTTGCACTTACTAGGTATAATATGATTGAACTTAGACACTTACGAACATTGGCAGCCTTAAAAGAGGCAGGAAGCCTTGCTGGTGCAGCCAAAAAATGCTTCGTCACTCAATCAGCGCTTTCTCATCAGATTAAACAATTAGAGACCCGTATTAACTCATCAATCTTTGTCAGAAAAAGTAAACCCCTCTGTTTCACCCAAGAAGGTAACCGGCTACTTAATCTAGCCGAAGAGGTTTTACCTAAGGTTGCATTAACAGAAAATGCTCTGAAACAAGGACTCAATGATGAACTTAATCAGCTGGGTGTGGGTATCGAATGTCACAGTTGCTTTAGATGGCTGATGCCCGTGGTGGAGCAATTTAGCACTGTATATCCAAATGTAAATTTAGACCTTTCAAGTCGACACCTGTTTGATTCTCTCAACGCGTTAGAGAACGGCAATCTTGATGTCGTGCTCACATCTGATCCGGTTCCGGGACAAGCTATTGCTTATCAGCACCTGTTTGATTTTGAAGTTCAACTCGTGGTTGCTAGCGACCATCCTCTGGCTAAACTGGAATACGTAACGCCTAAACAGCTCGAAAAACTCGCCATCATCAGCTACCCTGTACCACTGCAACGTCTGGATTTATACCGTCACTTCCTGGAGCCTGCAGGAGTAGAAGCCGGTGAACAGAAAAGTTGCGATCTCACCACCATGCTCCTACAACGTATCGCCTGCAAAGATGGCGTGGCAGCACTGCCAACTTGGTCAATTAGCGAGTCTTATGGGTTGAGTCTAACCGCAATCAAACTCGGATCTGAAGGATTAAAACGCCCACTTTTTGGTGCCTATAGAAAAGATAGCTCTAGCGCACAAATGGCGCAGAAGTGGTTACAACTCGTAGCCTTAGAAGGACTCAATAAGCTAGTATAATTTGAATTAAAAGTGAGTGGGAGCTGATAATCACTCCCCTTGCATATGATACAAACTCTCGGCGGCATCGCTAGCAATATGTTCAAACACTCTTATTAATAAACGGCATTCAAACTTAACGCCTGAAGTTATCAGTTACTTAATTTCACATTCATGCCTTTAATACCTTAATAGCATATATTATATCGCACCTGCATTTTTGAGCCGTTGATAAATTGTCTCTGCTAGCGCCTGGTAACCTGCATCATTAAGGTGAACCATATCAGATTTCATTGATCGAGTTTTAAGCAAGTCCGTTAATACTTCTTCCAGAAGAATAACATCATACCTCTCAGCTAATTCTGAATAGAGTGTTGCCGGTGATAGAAAAACACCCTTCTGAGGCACGGCAATCAAGACTACCGGGATTGATTGAGCATCAGCTAGCTCTATCATCTGCGCCAGATTAGTTTTTGTCTTGGCTATATCATGATGGCGCAGAAAATCATTGCCACCTTCAAGTAAAATCAACAAGTCAGGAGTCTCACGAGCAAGTAATTCAGCCAGTCTGCTCAAGCCTTGTAACGTTGTCTCTCCTGAAATACCTGCATTGATCACCCTGAGGCCAGTTAATTCGGCCAAAACTGCGGGATAATCAGCGCCTTCACTCGCCCCCTTTCCATAAGTGAGGCTATCACCAAAAGCCATGATTTCGGCACTTGCCGAAAGCGGTTTAAGTTTAGGGCCACAAGCAGAAATGAAGACACATAAAACAAATATAATAAACCGAATGTTCATGTACTTACCTGTGACAAAGTCAGTTAAAAGTTTAATCAAGTTAGCATGAGGCATAAAAAAGCGAGACACAAGAGGAAAAGAAAGCGGCTAACTAATGAAAAGACTAAGAAGTTGTCAAGTTTGAAATTAGATCTGCGAGATATGGATACCAAGAATGTGGGATAAATAATCAGCAGCGCACAATGGGCCGTTGCTGATTATTGCAAACTCTATGATCCTAGGGCTTTGATCCTAGAAACTAGTATCTCCTTTAGAATCGATAACTTCCTGTTAGGCGTAATGCACTACCTGTTCCGGCATAGTAACCATTACCCCAGCTGCTGTAATAACCTGAGCTGACATACTGCTCATCAAATAAGTTATCGATACGAAAGCTGGCAAACCAAGCATCCTTAGTATAATTAATTGCCAAGTTAGTCAACCAATATGCATCTAACTTAGGATCCACATTACCGTTGTCACCTTCGATGAAACGTTCACCGGTATAAACAACTTCAGCAAACACCTGCCAATTTTGATTGGCATCGATACTGAAGTAACCACGGCCAGAGTGCTCGGCAACCCAAGAAAGTTGCTTACCTTCATTTACACCCTCGGTAAATTCAGCATCGATATAATTATACTCTGCGCCCAATTGTACTTTACCGGTCAACTGCCAATCCCAATCAGCACTTGCACCATAACGGCGTGAGGCATCGGCATTGACATTCGCGCCAGGAAACCAGCCATTTGTAGGAGCTTCTGCACTCGAGTCAAATACGATCTCATCTTCAATATCTAAGCGGTAAGCGCTCAAACGTAACGTATGCGACTTAGGTGTCCAGTCCCAACCCGCTTCGTATGAACGACCCGTCTGCGGTTTAAGACCTACTACATCAGGAGAAGTATATGCTTGCTCATCGACCTTAGCGAAACGAAAGTTATCATCAGCACGAACATAGAGTCTATGTGTCGCTGTTGGACGATAATTCAGTCCTAACTCGAAGGCATGAGCATCTTGATCTAACTCAATCCCTGCTGGATAAACCTGGGTATCGACAAGATCATCTGTCGCTTCAGAGTAACGCCCCCCCACAACATAACTAAGACTTGTTGTTAGTGGAACACTGGCTTGAACATAGGCACTGGCAACCTTTTGAACGTTACTACGACCCCAATCAAATTCTGATTCTCCACGGCTCAAGTCGATACCGGTAACGATACTCAAGTCGCCCTTTTCAGTAGCAATATGCGCAACCGCTTTAGGGGTGAACTCAAGAAATGAACGCTTGTTAGTTCCTGATGTTCCCCAACTCACACTACTAACTTTACTGTCAGTATAATTAATATCGGCGCCCAGAGACCAAGCATCGTTTAGCTGGTGCTGATAACCACTGCGAATCGCCGTTGTCATCTCATGTTGATAATCATCTGGATTAAATAAATTAGCTTGAGTCGGATCATCTTCAATCTGCGTCAGAGTCAACGACCCTGCCATCTCACGATCATTATCGTAGTAGCTAGTCTCAATAAAGAAATTATCCGATTTGGTTTGATACTGCAGACGACCTAAAACTGATGATGTTTTATTAGCGTTATGATCACGATAATTATCACCTTGGTTATAACTCGCCGCCGCATAGTAACGCCAGGTATCGTTAATCACACCAGACACATCGGCCTTGCCTTCATAAGTATTGAAACTGCCGCCAGATAACTGAATACTTCCCCCTGTCCCCGTCGGAGCCTTAGTGATGATGTTAATCACACCACCTACAGCCTGATCGCCATATAGTACACCAGCGCTGCCGGATAGAATTTCGACGCGCTCAATTTGATTGAGTGGGATAGCATTGATACTAGGGGCCGCGATATCAATATTATTCAGACGTCGGCCATCGACCAAGATCAACGTATTGTTCGCCGCTTGGCTTGCAGAGAAGCCACGCATTGAAAAAACAGCACCTGAGTTTGAATCTGAAATTTGAATGCCACTCTGGCCACGTAACACTTCGGTTAAAGTAGTCGCACCGCTCATCTCTATTTGAGCTGAGTCGATAATATTCACATTGGCTGCGATATTCAAAGGGGTGTTTTCGCTACGGCCAATCACCGTGATCACTTCATCAACACGGTTTGCCTGATGTTCATCAGTATTAGCAATTTCGACCGCCATCGCGTTCGATGAGACAACAGACAGGCTCATTACACTGCCAACTAGAATGGCTATTTTTGACAATTTTTTTGACGCATTATATGAGAAAGTACCCATTTTACCTTTAACTCCTAAAAGGAAAACGGGGCAAATATGTCACGACATAATGAGATCATTCAGCTTTATACTGTTGACCAAAAGTCGCATTTTGAGATCTGCCCGCCGAAATCTCAAAATCATCTAATGGGCCGGTCTCCGGACTTAGGCTTGGCTATGATGCGTTACCGAGTTCAGACTTTTAACACTCCCTCCTGCCTCTCCATATACTAGAGAGTTAGATAAGCGCGTCTGACTCTTACCTTTTACCGTTGCGGGGGCAGTGTCAGATTTCCACTGACTTCCCGATTATCCTTCACCTTAGTTATCAAAACCATTAGCAAGCCGCTATATTTCAACAGGTTTAGGCACCACAAAAGATTGACTTAAATATTGTTAATTCGTTCCAATAACGCACTCAGTTCTGCATTCAGGCTAACGACCAAATATTAGTCCCTGCTTAGCAGCGAGTAACGATCCGCCGCATTATAGACGTCTATATGTATAAATGTCTAACTTTTGGATAATGCTCTGCATTCTCTTGTATTTCTTTCCGGCCATCAGTCTCTGTTATCACGGCACCCCAGATATTATCCTAGAATCCTACCCGTTCTACTTCAAAGTGCGAGTTTCAGAGCAGACTGGGCAAGTCCAATTCAAGGCGCATTGTTGAACAATAGTGGTTCCCTTATAAGCCACTTCTTTCAAAATAATGAACACAGAGGTGAATTTTCTCAGGCACTCCCGTAGGGTGGGTATAATTGCAGCCCATGAAAAATCACGTCAATGCAAATAGCTGTAGCTCTACATTATGGCTCAACATATGTTCCTGCTTTAGGGTTTTACGTTGCTCATTCATTAGTGAAAAAGCTAACTGGCAGTGGGGAGGTAACGATTGCTGTCGATGCGAATAAATACGTGATTGTTGTTGCTTATACCATTCCTGCTCAACCCCCTGTAAATCAATTGCAAGGGCAGCCTCACAATCCGCAGCTGATAACCAGTAATGTGCGCCACTGGTGTAAGCGATCTCAATGCCTTTAGGATCTAAATCACTAAAACACACTAATTTATAGCTGGGGTTATTTCCCCAGCGCCTAAAAAACTGATAGGCCATTCCCGTTTGCTGACCCGGTTTGACATCACCGCGATACAACCATAGTGCATCTTGTAAAACCTCGGGTAAAATTAAGTCCGCTAAATTAGCCATTACTGTCAGGTTCTCAACCAACACTATGTATTGGTGCTCGACACTGTCAATCTCGTCCGCTTTCACTGAAAGACCGAGTGAAGATAATGGTGATTTTGCCATCTCCTGTTTATTAATTTTCAAGCCATTTATGCTATTAATAAGAATAAAATCGCGACTAACGGGGTAGCTATTTAGTTTCTCATCTCTTTTCGTGCTTGAGTTGTCAATACGGCTTTTTTCTTCTGGGTAGGGGTCAAGCTCCAGATCGATCCCCAACCGCTTTTTAACATCTCTAATAAGGAGGATTTTATCTGTGATGGTATAAGTAAAATACCCAACCGAAAATGAACCAAAATCATAGTCTGTTTTTAGGCGTTTTAAATACTCTTTGCTCGGGATTTTATCGCCTGCAGAGTATTTACTCAGTAATCTTTTAGTTTTGTTAAATAAGTCACTTTGCATTTAAAACCTATGTTAAAACAAGTATTTATTTTAAGCGTCAACGACAACACTAATTCAAACCTATCACCACGTCATGGTAGCTAAAGTTATCTGAAGTGCCTTGCACCCGAATCCCTCTCATACTAATGCTAAACGCGGCCTGCTGTTCATTGGTTAGTTTGCAATAGCAGCTAAATACTAACTCAATCCAAGACTTTGGACTGATGCTATGTGCATTTTTTTGCCAGCCATCTTGTAAATTTTGCCAAAATGCTAATGCAGAGATAGGGGTATTGGAGATAATCACTTGCTCAAACAACAATTCAGCTTGCTGATCAAAAAAGTCACTCTGATAGCTCACTCGCTCTATCGGCTTAACCTCAACTTTTGCGGTCTCTCGCGGCTTCACATCCTGAACAATAGATTGCTTTCGCAAGGCTTGAACTAACTGAATAAGAGAGGTTTCTAACGCGGTATCACGCGTATCAACATAGGCTTTAAGGGCCATAGCAGGGGCTAATTTTAACCCTTCTGGCAGTGTCGGTTGTTCATACAGATTATCGCTCAACTCAAACTCGGGGTGTTGACGTAAAAAACGAGCCATACTTCGCAATTGATTGGCTTTTTTCTCGTCACGACGTAAGCGGAACAGACTCAGACGCATATTGTCAATAATGAAGCGTAACCGAGGTAACACTTGATTAAACCAATATACAAAACCGGTAATTTTACGAGCAAACTCATTGGGGCACGGCCAGTTAATCCACTCATAACAGGCTTCAGGATCAATTTGTTGCAGCTCGGTTAGTAGATTTTGTGCATGGTTCAAATAGCGTTCGTTTTGTCTTATCTTGTTCGCTAGGCTGCTGACAAATCCAAACTGGCTGACAATACCATAATGCATATTATCGAGGTTATTGTTTAAACCATCTTTGGTCTCATATAATAGATCATCAAGTTGCTCTAAAAACAGATCGGCATCTTCCGTTTGATCTGCCTGTACCGAAAGTTGATAATCTTTAACCGTTTCGTCTAGGGCCTCAATCACCTTACCCATATCGGTTAATTGACGATAACTGCTTTGCTTTCGCATCAAGCGATTGAGCATACGTTTAAAATCAGTCGTCACCCTAAACTCGCCGGCCTCATCATCAGGGCGTAATAA
Organism: Shewanella sp.; assembly: GCA_037132815.1. Lineage (GTDB taxonomy): Bacteria > Pseudomonadota > Gammaproteobacteria > Enterobacterales > Shewanellaceae > Shewanella. Next base: position 16,166 of record JBAHZX010000066.1, on the reverse strand, counting down.
ACCCGCCTTATGTAAAGTCGAAATAGTTCTGTCATCTTGACTGTCTGCCGCTATCGATCCATATACATAAGCGCTCGCTAATAACTCATCATTCGCACCAATTTTTCTCAGCAGCGCTGAAACTTGTCCTGCATCGAAGCCCGCCATTAAAACAATAACTCATCTTGTTGTTCGGCCTGCTCATCTGGTAAATCTACTTGCTCTGAGTCATTTAAAAACTCAATCAGGCAGTAAATGAGATCAAACCGCGCCGTGGCATAATAACGACTACTCCCTGGGTTTTTACGGACAAAATAGTGCATCTCTTCGAGCTTGTTAAATAACGTAGCAAGCTGTTCTCTGGTTTCTTCTTTATTGGTTTTAAACGGTTTGATAGACGTCAAGCGCCTAAGCTGATCGCGTAAGGTTTGATCTTGTTCAAAAGGTTCAAATAACACATTAATATTAACAACTGATTTGCCATGCAAAGGCAGATCAGCTTGAGTGGCGGTCAGCAATAGATCTAAAAACTCAACTAACGGTCTAAACACACTACGCATTTCATTAAACAGCGCTGATAACTCTGCTGAGTTACTTTGATCCACCTGTTGATAAGTGCAGTAATAGGCATCTGCACTATCTAGATAGGTTAAATTGCGATCGAGGTTCGATAGAAAATCACTGACTCGCTCAAACTCGCTTTCTACTTTAAGGTAGGTAAACTCTTCAGCAAAGGCCGTTTCACAAATCACCGCCCCAGTTAACAGTTTTTGAATCGTCTGTTTAAACATTACAACTCCTGCTTAGCGGTAGCCGCCTGTTGCTGGTTGACACGGTTAGCAAGTAGCTCATCAAGCCGAGATTGCGGTATTTCAGCATGATAAATCTTGTTATCTTTCAACTTATAATGTCGATCGTACAGTGACAAAATATGCCGATCCGTTGACGGGGAAGCCGACAGAATATGAATGTCGTTATCACTAAACATTTTCAATAGCAGATCAATATTCTCAGCCGCCAATTCACCCAGCTCATCCACTGGTAAAATAATCTGACTGCTAAATTGACTTTCGCCACGCAACATACCCAGTAAGCCTGCAAACAACGACAACATAGCCAAATATGACAAGCCAGTCGAACTCACCTTTTTTAATTGCCGTGCATTACGCGCATGTTTAACTTGGCCTTTTTCAATGATGGTAAATTCAATATCAAATAAATTGCTATGGTTCAATACAAAACCTTCACTCGGCAAGTAAGTCGCCAACTTTTGCATCGCGTACACAATATCGTCAGGGATCTCTCCTATACCATCGCTTAATTGATCGCGGCATAAATCGTAGGCTTTTGAAAATTCTTTTAGTGAGCCCCAGTATTCCAACTCTTCTTGCTTCATCACGGTGGTAACACTAATTTCTGCTAACGCATCAAAATGTGCAAGTTCGGTGACCTTGCTCGATAGGTTCTTACCTATCATCTTAATTTGCCTTGCAAAATTTTCAATGTGCTGATAAAACTCATTGATCATAGTGGCGTTAACTGACACCAGTTGATAAGTATTTTTTTGTTTTTGCTCAGCACTGCTTAGCAGCTCTACTATCGGCTCTCGATATTTAAATAAACTTTTAGCCGCATTAAAATTATCGTGATCGGCAACCAGTTTTTGCCAGTTATCGTATAAATCACTGCTGGCATGTTTCTTTTTAAAACTGTCGTTAAACTCATTCAATTGCTCACTTAAGCGTTTCTCAATCACTTTAAATTGATTGAGCCAATCGGCGCAAAAACTGACACTAAGATCCGCTTGGTTATGCGGATGTTCAGTGGAACCTAACGCTTCAATACCCTGTATTTCACAGTGACGTTGACTCTCGCCTAACTGATTAAGTAACTCTTCGACATAGGCCTTTTTATCATTTAATTTCTTAATATTGCTGCGTATCACAGTGATGTCACTATTGAGCCTCACCGTGGCATCTTCAAGCTGAGTCTCCATACCGCGTTGTTGCACTAATCGATTCTGATTGGTCTCAACTAGACCATCACGATGACAATAACGATCAGTCATAAAGTGCTGGTATTGATGAGCTTTTTGTTCAAATATCGCGCATAACTCCAGTTTTTTCTCTATGATTTTACGTTCTGCCGTGCGTTTATCTACCTCTCCGTCGGGGTCCAATTTGGCCAAATCAACATTTCGCTGCTTTTTCAGATCTTTTAAGCGTTGCTTATAATTCGCTGCACTCTCTATACTCTCAGCCTCTAACAATGCCAATTGACTATCACGATCACCTTCTACCACCATTCGTTTTTCAAGCAACTGATTGTGTAACTCATGGCGCTGTTCTTCAGCATCATCAGTATACTGTTGTTGCTGTTTGACTAACCGCTTCTGCTCAGACTCTAGTGTTTTAAGCTGCTGATTGACAGTATTGGTATAAGCTTTAATCGCAACGTGTTTTTTAACCTCAAAATTTTCTTTTTGGATGTTTAGTTGCTGTAAGTTAAGTTCATTTTTGGTGAGTTCTTGCGTCGCTGTTGCGCAATCAGCTTCAGCAGCAGAGATTTCTTTGGTTAATAACCCAATATGCTCATTGAGCTGATCAATTTTCTCTGTCTGTTGAGTTATTTTATTCCCCAGTGCTGCATACTTTTCTCGTAACTGGATCTCATCGAGAAACAGTGAGTTATTGCTCTGCAAAGGGGATAAGTCGAGACTTAGCCCATAGAAACTGTCGCCACCGACCCATGTAGGTGCTAAATCACAGCGCGTTAATTGCTCGCTTGTCAGTAAGCGACCGATATTGTTTTTCCAGTTTTTTGCTTGTGCTTCGTTATCAAGAAAATACAGTAATGAGCCATCAGCAGGAATAAGCTGTGCTCGTACCTGCTCATATTCCGCTTCAAGCCCCTCTAACTGACGTTTTTCGTGGGTGTACTTTTCTAGCTGCTTATCGCGGCGCTTGATTAAGCTATTATATTGTTGTAATGCATAAGAATAGCTTTGATGCAAACTATTGTGTTTATCTTTAGCATCACTTAACGCTGCGGTGTTTTGCTCAATATCTTGCTGTAACTCAGGCGCTAGTTGTACTTGATTCAGCTGCACTTGAGATAATTTCTGCTGTTCGACTTTAAAGTCACTTGCTAGCTGTTGTTTCTTCAATTGCAAATTTAAATTACGCTCATTCAATTGCTGCTCTAGCTCGCGATTTTGCAGCCGATCAACATCAATAATTTTAGTGAGCTTCTGGGTTGCCACCTCACGAATACTCGTCACTTTAATTTGATTATTGGTTTGATCTTGGAGGTGTTGAAACTCTAATTTTTGAATAAGATCAGTAAACTTTTGCTGCAATTTACTAATATTACCTTCAAAGGCATTAATAATGGCATTGACTTCATTGAGCTGATCTTGGATCTGCGGAGCCCTATCAGCTTGCAGTTGATAATTTGCTGCATCATCGTCGTCATACTTCATTTTGTCAGCATCGAGAAGATCAATCCAGCTTTGGTCTTTCTCTATATCCGCCTTTAAGTTGGAAATTTGCTTGTTTAATGTTTGCTTGCTGGTTTCTAATTCATGCAGTAAAGTTGAAAGCTGTTGTTGTGCCTGCATTTTCTTTTCTTTGTTCAACTCTTGCTGTTCATTAAGGCTAACTTGATGAGCCAGTATTTCAAAGTGCAGATGCTGAAGCTTGCTCAATAGGCTATCTAAGCTATTAAAATCCCCCTGCCATAAACCAATTTTACTTGCCACTTTCTGAACTGCACGGCTGGCTCGAATATCAGCAAGCCAATTACTTATATCCTCTTTATTAAGGCTTATTTGCTCTTTCTCTTCCGCTGCACCTCGGGCAAGATAATCACTCGCGATAGCCACCAACATGCGTTTGACCGCTTCAAAATCAAGGTTTTTTTCTATGGTGCCGTTAATGACTTTATCGATATGCGGGCTCGATTGTTCACAGAAACTGTAGCGATTTTGCAGTTGGCGTACCTCTTTTAATTTTCGGCCACTGCGGAGGTTTTGGATCACTTGGCGGTACTTTTCAACGGCAAGGTAACTGCTTGAGTCACAGCCTATCTGCCGATAAAAGCCTTCAATTTCTTTCATTGAACGCCGCTGATGATTGTCTCCAATAAAGTATTCGCTGTTATAAACAGCATCTATAAACTTATACTGTGCTCCACGGCCATCGCTACACACTAACACCATGCAGGTTTGCCCATGGGGACGTTGATACTCATAGATCAACATACTTGAAGCACGAGGCAAATAATAATCTACAAAATTACGCGCTTGATCGACTTTACTCACAATGTCACTCGGCCGCATACCATAAAATAACGGCAGAAGTCGCATTAATGACGTTTTTCCAGCACCATTAGTGCCTTCAAGCTGAGTATGACCACTTAAATCCAGCTCATTGACCTGACCCTTCCAAAAACTGTCGATTATGATAATACGCAGTAAAGAGTAGCCTTGCTGAGCCATAATAAATCCTTATATAAACCGTTTTAAAACAGGAGAAATATCGATGTGGAACAATTAGTCGAAATACACAATGATAGCTGCCAGAAACTCATGTATCTGGCAGCTCTTGACTCAAATTAAGCTCTGATTTTCTTATTAAGGTAAGGCATCACTAACAGTACCACTCCAACGATAAGGAAAGGCACGCTCAACCATTGACCCGCACTCAAGGTCATCTCATCGGCATAGACCGCCTGCTTCACCTTAATAAACTCGATAGCGAAACGAGCACTGAACACCAAGACCAAAAATAGACCAAAAATCGCGCCTTCTTTTTGCTTCATTTGGGTATATTTATAAATTGCCCATAGCCCAAAAAAGATAGCCAGATAAGAGAACGCTTCGTATAACTGAGCCGGATGACGAGGCAAAATATCAACACGTTCGAAGATAATAGCCCAAGGTACATTGCTTGGTAGACCTAATATCTCTGAGTTCATAAAATTGGCCATGCGGACGAAAAAACCAAAGATAGCCGTCGCTATCGCTAATCTATCCAGCAAAAATAGGAAGGGCATATCCATCTTACAACGGTAATAATAGAGTGCCAGAATAGCACCTAAACCACCGCCATGGCTGGCAAGCCCTCCTTCCCAGATAGCAAGAATTTTCAATGGATGACTGAAATAATAAGCAGGGTCATAGAAGATAACATGGGCAAGGCGAGCACCGATGATAATACCAATCACACAATATATCAGCAGATTATCTAACGACTCGACAGGCAATTTCTCCTTGATATAGATGTGTTTCATCACCTGAAAACCACAGGCAATAGCCGTCGCAAACAGAGCACCATACCAATGCACTTGAAGCCCCATAAAGGAGATCAATACGGGGTCGACGTTCCAAACAAAATGATCCAAAATTAAGCCTTTCAGTTTTTTAAACAATAGAGAAAATGAGGTTCTTTGAGGCTGTTTTACCCTGAACTTAATGACTTAGCAAGTTTTCTTAAGATAAGCCCCCCATACACAGATATTTTATTTGTAAATAATCATCTAAGCCATATTTAGAGCCTTCACGGCCGTTGCCTGACTGCTTAACCCCGCCGAATGGCGCTGCGGGGTTAGATATAATGCCTTCATTAATGCCAACCATGCCATATTCAAGCCCTTCGGCTACACGCCACACCCGACCGATATCACGGCAATAAAAGTAAGCTGCTAAGCCATATTCCGTATCGTTTGCCAATGCAATGGCTTCCTCTTCGGTATCGAAACCGATGATAGGCGCTACGGGGCCAAAAATTTCATTGCTTGCCAAGGGCATATCATTAGTGACACCCGTCAAAATTGTTGGTTCATAGAAATTTTCACCTACGGCGCTACGTTTGCCACCCGTAATAATTTTCGCTCCAGCGGCAACGGTATCTTCCACGAGTTTATGAACACCATCGACTGCTTGTGATGTGATCAATGGGCCTAAGTTAACGTTATTGTCTAAGCCATCACCAACCTTCAACTCAGCCACCGCACTGGCAAATTTTTCGGTGAACTCCTGAATCACGCTACGTTGAACTAAAATTCGATTGCTACAAACACAGGTCTGGCCTGCATTTCGATATTTAGACACTAATGCGCCCTGAACAGCAGCGTCGATATCGGCATCATCAAACACGATAAAGGGTGCATTCCCACCAAGTTCCATCGACACTTTCTTTGCTGTGGTTGCCGCTTGCGCCATCAAGATTTTGCCAACCGCAGTCGAACCTGTAAAGGTAAATTTAGATACATCTGGATGCTGAGTCAGCACCTTACCCATGCCCGATGAATCCAATCCCACAACAACGTTGAACACCCCTGCTGGCACACCCGCCCGCTCGGCAAGCTCAGCCATGGCCAGTGCAGACAATGGCGTAAAGGGAGAAGGGCGCACCACAAAGGTACAACCTGCGGCCAAAGCAGCGGCAGCTTTACGAGCAATCATGGCATTAGGGAAGTTCCACGGGGTGATTGAGGCAACGACGCCCACTGGTTGCTTGATAACAATAATACGCTTATTGCTGGCAGGTGCAGGAATGGTATCGCCATAGATTCGCTTGCCCTCTTCGGCAAACCAATCAATGAAAGCCGCACCATAAGCAATCTCACCTTTAGCTTCGACTAAGGGCTTACCTTGCTCTAAGGTCAATATCCGGCCCAAATCATCTAAACTCTCCATCATCAAAGTAAACCAGCAACGCAAAATTACAGCGCGTTCATTTGCCGTTTTTTTAGACCAAGCAGGCAAGGCTTTCTTTGCCGCAATCACAGCCGCTTGTGTCTCTACAATGCCAGCGTTACATACTTGGGCCACAACCAAATTATTGGCAGGGTTGATGACATCGAATCGCTCAGGCGTAACACACCACAAACCATCTATATATGAGCTGAGTTTCACTAATCCTAAATCATTAACTTGTTGCATAATCACTCCAACTTAAACAAACCTAACTAACAATGATAAATATCTAATATTATGACACTTTATGAACAAAGCACACGTCATAGCTGGTAGGAAATATTTTTTGCAGTTACACTACGACCACTAAAATAGAAGCTAAACGATTGATTTTGGAAATGGTATGCCGTTAAAGGATGAGCTTGCAAGACTCCATGAGGAACTAAAGAACCTAAGAGCTGCACAAAATTATCAGCAGCACAATTGGGACTCCAAGCTAGATAGCTTTGGCAATAAACTCGATCAGCTTAGTCTTAGGTTGGCTGAAAACACATCAGCAACGAGTATACAAACACCAATCCAGCACTCATTAGCCCCCGAAACTCTATCTCAACTCGATAACGAGGCTACTACACAGTTAACCTCTAGAATCCAGCGGCAAACGGTCGCAGAAAAAGAGGCTAAATCAGATGTTGCCCATGAGCTGATAAATCAATCTGCGGATCAACTGACAAATAGCCTAGGCCAGTTTAGCAGCTTGCTACTCGGACCATTTTTAGGAATAGCTCATCAGGTTAAGTCTTTCTATCAAGGCTATCAGGCAAGAGGATTGGGGCCCGTATTTTTGATGACGTTAGCCGGGATCATCACCCTCACCTTAGGTTTTGGTTACCTGCTGCAGTACTCAATCAACCACTGGTTTACCGAACTAGGTAAAGCCATTTTTGGTTTTACTGCGGCTAATACCATTATTGGCATCGGCATTCTCATCCATAAAAAGCGGCCAAGAATGCAGGAGTTTGCCTCGGGTTTAGTGGGGCTAGGATTAATTCTCAACTTTTTATGCTGCTATTTTATCGGTCCCTATTTTGGCATTATTCCCACTAGCATCAGTTTCATCCTGCTATTTATCATCACATTAGCAGGCTTTGGATTATCGATAAAACTTGAGGCCAAGGTGGTCTCCATTATCACTTTAGTTGGCGGTTCACTGGCCCCAATGATGCTAGTATCAACTAGCCAGAGCCCATTATCATATCTGCCATACCTATTACTCGTAGGTTGTTGCGCGCTTATACAGAGTCGCAAACTTCGCTGGCCAGCCTTAATTGAAGTCTGTAGTTTACTGCATATCGCTTGTATTGAAGCCTTTATGTTTTACCTCTATAAGCCGTTCGATTATTTAGATTGGCAAATCGCACTTGGCATTATCTCTATTAGTGCCATTTTTTACCTTTATGGATTCACTTCAATTCTATTCAGTTTGATTACAGTTAACCCATTTTCAGCATCATTATTTAAACCTAACTTAAATAAAATCGACAATGACGGGGCACCATTATCCAAGCGTTTATTAGCTTTACCTTTCGCCCTAATGGCATTAGTACTGCTGTCGATTAGTCAATTCACTATTTATAACGGTGAAATTTTCCTTTTAAATGCCATTATCTGTGGTGGTTTGTATGTTGCATTAGGTACGAAAACTGGTGCAAAAATAGAAGCAAACAGTCTACTACGTGGCTTAATGCTAGTCTTAGCAGGTAGCTTTGCTGGGTTTGCAGCCCTCAAGTTAATCAGCGCGGATTATTTAGGCCTAATCCTGCTGCTCGAAGCCTTATCACTATTATGGCTGGGAACCAAAGAAAAACTTGTCTCGGTACGCGCCGAAGCATATGTGTTGATCCTCCTTGGGCTCATATTTAATGTTCAAGGCCTACTGGGAATAAGTTACCTCAATTACTCACTCACGAATGTGAATGAGTACGCCTTCCCATTAGTCATCTTACTATTAAGTGCTGTCAGCCTATTCATCGCCTGCAAACTTATGACTAAACACCTCAAAAATGAGGAGGGTGTTTGGCACTTGTTTTATGAGGCAAAAGTTTGGCTTGCCCTTAAAGAGTCTCTCAGTCTCTGTTATGCATGCGGCTTACTCTTTATTGCCGCGGTGATAAATGATGAGTACTTTATCAATACTCTGCCCTTTATCAGTATATTGATGTTGCACTTAGCAACTAAAGATAAACTTAAGTTCACTGAAATTTTTGCTTGGTTACTCCAGCTTCCATTAGTCGTAATGATCATAGTGGGTATCATAGATGTTGCTAGCTTCAGTTTTCAGCAGCAACCCCTCTATGCCCAATTGGCCAGAGTCGAGCTATTTTTAAGTCTTATATTCGCTTACTACTGGTACAAAAGTTATTTTAGAGACTCAAAAATCATTAAATTTACTGCCTATATTCAACTGGGCTGTTTTATTATTTTGCCGTTATTGTTTATTCCTAAAGTCATTAACGACTACGAAAACTACCTGAGTCTAGCTATCTGGCTGAGCTGTATTATCAGTGTATTACTGGCTCGGTACGTCAGATTAAAACCCTTAATTTTAGAAGCAAAAATACTGACAGTTATTGCTACGATTATCACGGCTGTCAGCTGCCTTGATCATCAGTGGCAAGGCATGCTTGCCCTAGTGATTGGTGCGATATTAATGGCCTCACTAATCACTCGATATAAAAAATTAAATTTTTTATCGCGCACCATATTTAAGTTTCAATGGCAGTTGAGTCCCTATTATTTTGCTTTAGTCGCCGCCGTACTGGTACAGATTGCCATTCAATTAGTACAACAAGCAATGTTTACACATATGCAGCTAGGCCCTTGGGGACTTATTGCGGCAGTTTTGTCAGCTTACTTTGCTTGGCTAGTGAACCAAAAACCGGTCCCTAGCATACTAAAAGCCACTTTTAGTATAAGTTACGCTCTGGTATTTATCTGTGCTTTGACTCCGTTGTTATTACACATAGGGATGCCTATCACCATCAATACCGAGAATCTAACATTCATTATAGCGGAAGTTATTTCACTATCGGTATTAGCCTGGTTACTCTTAAAGCCAAATGCTGCAGTACGTGTCCATACTAGAAGCTTGCCTATTATGCTATTACATTGGAGTTGGCACATATTATTCGCCGTGAGTTACATGATATGGAGTTATCAGTTACCAGCAAGCTTTGCCGCACCACTAAGCGCTGTTCTGCTAGTGAGTCATGGAAGTTGGTTGATGTTTATCAGCTTAAGGCCAAGGCATACTCAAATCATTAAGTTGGCCGCGAGCTTATTTGCGCTAACGTGCTTAAAAGTACTGTTTGTCGATATGGCCAACTTCGAAGTCATTCAGAAAGTCTGTGCCTTCATGGGCATTGGCGCCATATTATTAACCGTATCGTATTTCTATCAAAAAGCGAGAAATACACAAATGGATAAAAAGCTGGCCATCAATGAGAACCTTTAATCTGTATCCGCTTAAAAATAATAAATAAAATGCAGTGAGTTGAATATAAATCTAAGCTGTTTAACAGCTTAGATAAGGTTCAACCTTCAGCATCAGCTTGCTGTTTACCGGCATTAATATTAAGTGAGAGGATCGCTGTAGCACTTATCACTATATAAACCCACCTAAACTTTTTATTGCCTATCTTTACTCCATTATTATACTCTTCTTGAGACTGACCGATAATTACCCCTCCAAGCTTCAAATAAAATGAAGCCATCTCATTGTATATGACACGTGTAATAAGCAAGTTAAAATCAGGGTTTTTCAAAAAAAACTGCTGTGTTATATCGAGCATTACTCTCGTCGTTCTTAGATCAACAGTGTATTTACTAGAAACCAATAGAATTTTATTTTTATTTAAATCTATAATTTGGGATACATTAATAAGATTATTTTTATTAAAATGGTTATTCATATCCTGCGTGAGCACCTTAAAAATAGTATTAAACTCATAACATGCATGAATAAAGTGACCTAATCTGAAATCATTATTATCCGTAAAAGAGTATAACGATATCGAACTTGAAAGATTAATCTCATATTTATATTGACGATATACAAAAGGAATATGGTAAGCCATTTCATTGAAATCATAAAAAAATTTAGTCTTTAAGATTTTCTCTCGGTCTTTTTCTACGTGTAGATTAAAGCCCTTGTTACTTTCTATATAAGGGTAATCAATATTAAAATTCGTAGTAGAAAAACGTTTATTTATCATCATAAAAGGTAATTTTATTTTTACATTCCTTAAATCATCTAAATATTTATACATTTCTCCAAAAAAATTAAAAATTAAAGCTTGTCTATTTTTGCTTGGTATCGTTTTTCCTCCTTCCCAACGACTCAGAGTGACGCTGTCTAATTTATCAAATTTCCAAGAAAATCGTTGCAACTCATCAACCAGTTTCTCTTGGGTATATGATGAAACTTGCCTCTTAATTGAAAGATATTGAGAGAAATCAACCATTAAACTTGACCTTTTAATGCAATATAAACTCACCGTCATTACCGAAGTTTATAGGCTTGCAGATGACAGTGACTTGAGCATTTTTTTAATCTCACTAGTCACGCCTTTTTAGACTTGTGTTAACATGGTAAACCTGCCGATATTTCGATACACCTTCTACCGAATTCAGCCGATATCCATCTTGCCAGTAAACCGTATCAGCTTCCCAATGCCACCTGCCGTTTTAACGTTGGAACTCATTTATTCTAGTTTGCGCAGCTTAACCATATCACAACAAACAACATCAATCGTTAACTATTTGTTATAAAACACCAAAACATTAACAAATTAACCACAAATATCGCAAGCGCTAGAGCATGACCTCTCTACTCAAATTTGACTTATGCCCGCTCTACTTCAAAGTGTGGGTTTAAAAGTAATTAATACTGGGTTATTGACCTTGCCTGTCTGTCTATAAGAAAAAGTCTAGCTATTGCACTGCGGTCAAAGCCTTGTATAATTTCACGATAAACTGTGGTGCAATTTTTTGAATAATGGATCTAGTGATGAGTATTTGGTTTAAAGCCGTGACCTTGGAAGATTGCGCTAAAATGGATTCAGGCATGCATGGTAGAGGCACTTTGATGCAGACCATGGGTATTACGATCTCCGAAATAGGTGATGATTATATGGTAGCGACCATGCCAGCATGTCCCGCCGTTCATAATCCATTGGGAATCGTCCATGGCGGTGCCAATGTCGCCCTAGCTGAGACTGTTGCCAGTTATGCGGCTAATTTCGTCGTCGATTTTGAGCATTATTACTGTGTCGGCCAGGAAATCAATGCCAATCACCTTAAAGCTTCTAGAAATGGCATCTTAACCGCAACGGCAAAACCTGTGCATTTAGGTAAACGAAGTTCGGTATGGGAGGTTCTTATCCATAATAGTGGCGGTGAGCTTTGCTGCATTTCGCGTATGACGGCAGCAGTAGTAAAGCGTTAATGATCCCGTTCTTATCTAGGCCGTCGCCTTAAGTTAAATCTATTCCCCTACCTTTAATAGCGCTATAAACACTAACGCCAACAATTCGCAATAACATTTCAATATCAAAGAACACTTTTGCAATAAATCTTAACTATATATCCGCTCTACTTAAGGAACTGGTTTCTGATCCGATAGAGGTAGAACGGATATACGTATACTTATTTGATTTGTATCAATATGTATATCCATCAAAAGCGTACCCTTAAGTAGAGTTCAATATGTGTTTTTTGTCGATATCTGTGAGTTTGATCTCATTTATCCAATCTACAAAAAAGGTTGTACCCATCTACTTTAATCGTTTTTCTTAATTATTTTTTTGAATTAATATTAGTTTATCTGCAGGGCCATATGCTGGGTTCAGTAGCGTATCGGCATAATGAAAACTAAACGGATCAATAAACTATGGCCACTATATTTGATATTATCTAGGACAGGTTGAGTCCTATCGATTGACACGACAGCATTAGAAAGTTAACGAATAAAAAGCATTGGAGAATAATATGACGAAACCAACTAACTACTTAACCAGTCAAAATGGCGCACCTGTTGCTGACGACCAAAATTCAGTAACGGCAGGTGAACGTGGCCCTATACTATTACAAGACTTTCATCTCTTAGAAAAACTCGCCCACTTCAATCGTGAGCGTATCCCTGAGCGTGTAGTGCATGCCAAAGGCACTGGGGTTTACGGTACCTTTACCCTAACTAAAGACATGAGTGAGTACACGCTTGCTGACCATTTTAACGGCGTTGGTAAACAAACTGAAACCTTCATTCGTTTCTCAACCGTAGGTGGCGAAGCAGGCTCGGCTGACGCGGAGCGGGATCCACGAGGGTTCGCTCTTCGTTTCTATACCACACGCGGTAATCACGATATTGTAGGTAATAATACGCCCACATTTTTCCTGCGTGATGGCATCAAATTTCCAGATTTTATTCATACACAGAAACGTAACCCAAAGACTAACTTAAAAGATCCACAAGCCATGTGGGACTTTTGGGCATTAAACCCTGAATGCCTGCACCAGGTGACAATCTTGATGTCTGATCGTGGTATTCCGGCTAACTACCGTCAGATGAATGGCTATGGTTCACATACTTATTCGCTGTGGAATGATAAAGGCGAGCGCTTCTGGGTTAAGTTTCACTTCAAGACTAAACAAGGCATAGCAAACTTGACCCCAGAGCAGGCCGATATACTCAAAGGTATTGATCCTGATTCATCTCAGCGAGATATTGTCGCCGCTATTGCCGACGGTAACTTCCCTCGTTGGGCGGTTAAGGTGCAAATCATGCCAGAAGCCGATGCCAACACCTATCATATCAATCCATTTGATCTGACTAAAATATGGCCACATGCTGACTATCCTCTGATTGAAATTGGGGAACTTAAGCTTAATCGTATGCCAGAGAACTACTTCGCCGAAGTAGAACAAGTCGCATTGGCTCCAAGTAACTTAGTACCTGGTGTCGGTGCTTCACCGGATAAGATGTTGCAGGCTCGCTTATTTGCCTATGCTGATGCTCAAAGGTACAGAATTGGTACTAACTATAATCAACTGCCTGTGAACTGCCCACATGCCACTAAGGCTAATCACCACCAACGTGCTGGAGCTATGGCAGGAACTCAATGTCCCTATAACGGTAGCCAAACAGGGGCAGATGCGAGTCCAAACTACGGGCCTAACAGCTCAGAGACCGCATTAGTCGAACCAAATGTTTTTGTCGAACCAGCACTGCATCTCGATGGAGAAGCGGATAGATACAGCCGTTATAATCAGGATGATTTTGCCCAAGCGGGTAACTTGTACCGTATTTTTCCTGAAGATGAAAAGGCCAGGTTGATCACCACTATCTGTGGCAGTTTGAGTCAAACGACCATGGATGTGAAGCAGACCATGGTCGAGCATTTCACCAAGGCGGATGCGGACTACGGTCAGCGTATTAAGCAAGCATTGGGGTTATAAGACTTAGCCGTTACTGTTGTTGAAATTTAAAGCCTCTGCCTAGAGCTTTACTTTCAACAGCATTAACACTGGCACCTTTCCTGCGGTGTTACCTCCTCGTATTTCCTTTTGTTTACCTCCTATCAAAGCATGATCAACTTCAATGTTTCAATAGCTCCTATTAAGAACTCCTATTCCCGTTCAACCTCAAGCTGCGTGACTTCAGTGGGAAAATAACGTGGTCTAGCGCAGGTTCATGCTCCAAACTGAATCGAAGCATAATAGCTAGCCTATTTCTGATCCTAAAAAATAAATAACCAAAAACCACTGAGTTAAAAAAGAACTCTAACCTGGAATATAAACCTAATATACATGTATTTTGCCGAACAGATATCAAGGTTTACTCTGGATCCAGCTCAGATGCAGGTGAAAAATCTCGCTCCTGCAAACGGTCTGCTTAATTAATACATCTCAAATGAGCGGCTTGAATTGTAGGCATTTTCGTATGTGATTTTAAGGTATTTGCTATGGTTTGCTTGTTTACTTTAAGTGAAAATTACGATAAATCACCACGACATCATCATCTAACATTTAATGAGCATTTCGGTTACATCTGACCTATAATCTCTTCTGTTAACGATACGATTACTAGGATCATTTCACGCATAAAATCTAAACAGTTCAGGCTTAGCTTAATCAACTCGCGGCCATCCATTAACGGACAGGCTGCTACCTGCTTTTAGAAGATGTGCTTGTGCTGTATTTAACATTTTAGACAAGGTTCAACAATTCATGCGGTCACCTGCTACATTAATGAAGAATAGAGTTAAATATATGAAGAGTTCCTTTTCATCTTTTTTGCTGTTGTTTCGAAAAAAAAACAAATTAACACAAGAAAAAATGGTCTCTTTTATTCAATCAGAGAGTACTTTATTCCCTCGCTTAGATTCAGTGACCGTGAGCCGCTGGGAAAATGATATTACTTCACCTTCCTTTACTAAAAAAGTAGAACTATTATTGATCATCGGTACTGATTTAAAAAAAGTTATTCAATCTATTGTTAAACCACCAAACAATATTCAAAAATATAATAAATGCCCAAAAGATTATTATACAGATCAAAACAACGAAGATGTGTTAACTGTTGAAAATTTAACATTTGAAAATATTGACAGCATATCTACACTAAAAAGCGAACTGGATTTTATTTTTGAGTATGAGAAATTAAGTGTTGACTTTGAATTTGAAAAAAACAACGTAGGTAAATTGCATGGTTTTTTCAAGAAATTTAATTTAAATATCACTATTTACAAATCAAATGGTCGATTAGTAGGGCACTTAATTAGCTCTCAGTTAGATTCAAATACGCATTGGAGTATCATCAATAGAGAAACGAGCTTTTCTAATATTTATAAAAATAATAAGATTGATTGTAACAGCGGAGCTAATAATAACCTTCTTATTATAGGCTTACACTGCGGTAACAGTATCGTTTTTGAACGTGTTTTTGGGCAGTTATTAGAAGAGTTTATATTCAATCAGGATTTAAATGGCAACTTATCTTGTATCACAAAGAAAAGAGATGTCGCTAATAGCTTATTAAGGGTGGGGCTCTCTACACATACTCAAAGTGGTATTTATACAATATCTAATCATGATGCAAAGCATTCAAAATCCATCTTGGAAATCGTGAGCTATACCCACCTTAAACGTATCAACACCCAAGTTTGACGCTATATACCCATTCTACCTCAAGATGCATGATTTCAGTGCAATACCTTCTATTCACTGCGTATTGCACTTACTATTTGAATCCAAGGCTTTTGCAAATAATAAACTTTTTCAAAAAAAACGCACTAATCAAATTAGTGCGGTTTTTCTTTAAAAGCGATGGGCTAATGCCGAGGTATTAGCCGTTTGCTTTAAAACTATATCTATAGGTTAATCTTCTGCAACAACAGAAATCTTAACGATAGCTTTAACTTCAGTGTGA
>JBAHZX010000043.1:0-14426 GCA_037132815.1 Shewanella sp. | reverse complement strand
AGACGCTTAGCCTCATCGATAAGATCAGCCTCATACAAAGACTTACCCACTTCATGTCCAGCTGCTGCAATAAAGGTATTGGCGATACCACCACCGACCACGAGTTGATCGACTATACCAGATAGACTTTCTAAGACTGTCAGTTTAGTCGAAACTTTAGACCCGCCCACGAT
Source organism: Shewanella sp. (assembly GCA_037132815.1). Lineage (GTDB taxonomy): Bacteria > Pseudomonadota > Gammaproteobacteria > Enterobacterales > Shewanellaceae > Shewanella. Next base: position 14,253 of record JBAHZX010000043.1, on the reverse strand, counting down.
AGCCACGAAGGGACGAGCTGGATTGTCCAGAGCTTTACTTAATGCGGCAAGTTCATTCGCAAGTAACGGGCCAGCACAGGCAATTGGCGCATGCATACCCACACCATGAGTCGAAGCCTGGGCCCTATGTGCGGTGCCGAAGGCATCCATCACATAGACGTCACAAAGAGCCGCCAGCTTCTTCGCTAAGATTACATCGTTTTTCTTCTCACCGACATTAAAACGTACATTTTCAAATACTACCACTTCTCCGACGCTTGCTTCGACACCATCGAGGTAATTATTGGTTAAACGCACAGGGCAATCCAACGTCTTTGTCAGATAATCAACGACAGGTTTAAGGGAAAATTCAGCGTTGAATTCACCTTCAGTAGGACGACCTAGATGAGACATCACCATCACGGCAGCACCTTTCTCAAGTGCAAGCTTAATCGTTGGCAATGCAGCTCGAAGGCGCGCATCACTGGTGATAATTCCTTCACTCACAGGTACGTTCAGATCTTCACGAATAAGCACACGCTTACCTTGTAGATCCAACGCTGACATATTAACAATTGCCATTTATGTTTCCTTAAAAGTTAAAAACGAGTAAATTAATTCAGTTCACTTGACCGCCAGGACAACACACTGGGCCATCAGATAGATTGGATGGGGTTAAGGTGTTACAGCTTAGGTTCTAACCCCGTCCTACCTCAAGAGGCATGATTTCAGTGGGAATTAAAAATGGTTTAACACACAAGTTCATTACTCCAAGCTGAACCTAAGCACCTACATCCATGTAGGCGAAGCTTTGACCACCGTGCAATAAGTTAGCCTATTCATTATAACAGACAGTCCAAGGTCAATAACGCCGTATAAATCGCTTTTAAACCCACCCTTTGGGAGCGACTAGACACTTCTTCTCGCCTTAATCATCTCTAAACTTGTATCTAACATACGGTTAGCAAATCCCCACTCGTTATCACACCAGAGTAATAACTTAACTAGGTGACCTGCGCTCACGCGGGTCTGAGTACCATCGACTATGCTGGACCTAGGATCGTGATTAAAATCACAAGATACCAGAGGTTCATCAGTATAACCTAGGATGCCTTTATAGAGCCCCTTTGCCGCATCACATAGCACTCGATTTACATGATTAATATCGACTCTTGAAGTTAAAGTTACTGATACATCTATGGCGGTGACATTTATCGTCGGAACCCGTACCGAGATGGCTTCAAACTTATCTTTCATCTGGGGAAGAATTCGTTCGATACCACGAGCAAGTTTAGTATCGACAGGAATAATCGATTGACCTGCGGCTCGAGTACGACGTAGATCGTCATGATAGGCATCGATCACCTGTTGATCATTCATTGCCGAATGTATGGTGGTGATGGCGCCGCTTTTCACGCTAAAGTGTTTATCCAATACTTCGATGACAGGCACGATACAGTTTGTGGTACAGGATGCATTGGACACAACAGTATGCTCTGCTTTTAAAAGTTCGTGATTAACACCATAAACAATTGTAGCATCAACATCGCTTGATGACGGGTGACTAATCAGCACTTGCTTCGCCCCTGCATGAATATGAGCCTCACAACTGGTTCTATCGGATAACACCCCTGTCGCCTCATAGACAATATCAATATCGAGCTCGGCCCATGGCAAATTTCTAGCCTCGCTTTCATGTATCAATCTTATTGAGTCATCACCAATATACATACTATCCCCTTCGGCACTCAGTTCCGCTAAAAGCTGAAAACGTCCGTGGGTGGTATCATATTTGGTAAGGTGAAGAATTGCTTCAGGTTTAGCCAGTTCATTAATTGCTACAATTTGAATCTGATCTCGCTTACCAGATTCATAAACGGCACGAAGAATTGAGCGACCTATACGACCATAACCATTGATTGCAACTCTGATCATTTCGCGATTATCATCCTAAAAGAAGTTAAAAGTATTGATAGTCCATATCAAAATAGACTAAAACACTATTTTTAATATACAACAACGGCCTACCTCAATTATTTATGGAAAAATGTACCACATGAAGTAAGCCGTTAACTTAATCACTCACTAGATCATGCCACAACATGGCATAAAATAGAGATGCTGAGCATCCATTAACTCAGCTTGTTCACTGTAGCAACAACATTTTCAACAGTGAAACCAAAGTGCTTCAACAAATCACCACCTGGAGCCGACTCTCCGAAGGTAGTCATGCCCACAACATCGCCGCCAAATCCAACATATTTGTACCAGAAATCAACATGAGCCGCTTCGATAGCAACACGTTTAGTCACCGACTTAGGCAATACTGACTCTCTATAAGCTGCATCTTGCTTATCAAACTCATTAGTAGAAGGCATAGAAACCACACGAACCTTGTGGCCTTGAACAGTAAGCACTGTTGCAGAATCAACAGCCAATTGAACTTCAGAACCGGTGGCAATTAAGATCAAGTCAGGTGTACCAGCGCAATCAACTAAGGTGTAACCACCTTTTGCCACATTAGCCAGCTGCTCTGCAGTACGAGCCTGAGCTTTAAGGCCCTGACGACTAAAAATTAGCGAAGTAGGAGCATCGCGACGCTGAATAGCAGATTTCCAAGAAACTGCAGTTTCAGCAGCATCACATGGACGCCAAACGGTCATATTTGGTGTCATACGCAAATTAGCAAGTTGCTCTACAGGCTGGTGAGTCGGACCATCTTCACCTTGACCAATTGAGTCGTGAGTATAAACCCAAACATTTTGAATTCCCATAAGTGCAGACATACGAACTGCATTACGAGCGTACTCCATAAACATCATGAAAGTGGCACCATAATTGATGAAACCACCGTGAAGTGATGCACCATTCATAATACCGCTCATACCAAATTCACGTACACCGTAATAGATATAGTTACCGGCTGGATCGTCTTGAATACCTTTAGACCCAGACCAAAGAGTCAGGTTTGAACCTGCTAGATCGGCAGAACCACCTAACATTTCAGGTAGAATTGCAGCGAATGCGCCGATGGCATTTTGTGATGCCTTACGACTGGCAATACCTTCTGCTTTGTCTTGACATTCCTGGATGAAAGCTTGTGCTTTCTGTTCAAAGTCAGCAGGTAAATCACCCGTGATCACACGGCGCTTATACTCTGCTGCTAGTTCAGGAAATGCGATTTCATAGGCCGAAAATTTGTCATTCCAGCTGGCTTCTCTTATCGCACCAGCGTCTTTAGCATCCCAACCTGCATATACATTTTCAGGGATCTCGAACGCACCATATTTCCAACCTAAGCATTCACGGGTCGCCACGATCTCGGCATCACCCAATGGTGCACCGTGGCAGTTATGAGTGCCTGACTTATTAGGAGATCCAAAACCGATAATGGTTTTACAGCAGATCATGGTCGGCTTATCAGTGACCGACTTAGCGGCTTCGATGGCGGCGCGAATAGCAGCGCTATCATGGCCGTCTACACCGGCAATCACATGCCAACCGTATGCCTCAAAACGCTTTGGCGTATCATCGGTAAACCAACCTTCGACGTGACCATCGATAGAGATGCCGTTGTCATCCCAGAACATAATAAGTTTGCCAAGGCCTAAGGTTCCCGCTAAAGAACAGGCTTCATGAGAGATCCCCTCCATTAGACACCCGTCACCCAAGAAACAATAGGTGAAGTGATCGACAATGTCGTGACCAGGCTGATTGAACTGAGCCGCTAATGTCTTCTCAGCAATTGCCATACCTACGGCGTTACTGATACCTGCGCCCAATGGGCCTGTAGTTGTTTCAACACCTGGCGTGTAACCATATTCAGGGTGACCTGGAGTTTTAGAGTGTAATTGACGAAATTGTTTAAGCTCTTCGATAGGCAGTGCATAACCTGTCAGGTGAAGCAAAGAATATATAAGCATAGAGCCATGACCGTTTGATAAGATGAAACGATCACGATCAACCCACTCAGGGTTATTCGGGTTGTGCTTAAGGAAGTCATTCCAAAGCACTTCAGCGATATCCGCCATGCCCATTGGTGCACCTGGGTGACCAGAATTGGCTTTTTGGATAGCATCCATACTTAATGCACGAATAGCGTTTGCGAGTTCTTTTCGAGATGACATGCTCTCTCCTACTAGGTTTTGAGGTCTTTTTGAGGTCTAAATCATCGAACTAATATCAAGTTGGTACTAAAATTAGAAATCGATGCTTCACTGCAAATTTTGAGACATATTTTCACCCACATAACAGACGGACGCAAACGATAATTAACCAAATCACCATATTTCCTAATGTTAAGTCATAAGGACGATTCCCGTCTCTGATAGACACCACGTTGACCAAAGGACGTCTTTACTTTATTTTTACCCGAATAACACTCATAATATTATTGAAGCTATTAGACTGATATTTAAGGTTTAATAAACCATAAATCAATTGATTATACATATTTAATACCACAATATGCACTAATAAATAGTAAACGGGGGGTGATCGCCGACTCATTTTGAATTAATATAGACGTCTAGATGTAGATACTTCTACACATTCAAATTATTCAATGACGAGACTCCCTACCATGGCAAAGCACTTGTTTACTTCTGAGTCTGTATCAGAAGGTCATCCAGATAAAATCGCCGATCAGATATCTGATGCGGTACTAGACGCAATCCTAGAACAAGACCCTAAGGCTCGTGTCGCCTGTGAAACTTATGTGAAAACTGGTATGGTCATGGTCGGTGGTGAAGTCACAACTTCGGCCTGGGTCGATATCGAAGAGATCACCCGTAAAACAGTACGTGACATTGGTTACACCAATTCAGATATGGGCTTCGATGCCGATTCTTGTGCCGTTCTTAATGCTATTGGTAAGCAATCTCCGGATATCAACCAAGGTGTTGACCGTGCAGATCCTAAAGAGCAAGGTGCTGGTGACCAAGGTCTAATGTTTGGCTACGCCAATAACGAAACTGACGTACTCATGCCTGCACCCATCACTTATGCACACGCACTTGTGAAGCGTCAGTCTGAAGTTCGTAAAGAAAAAACTCTTCCATGGTTGCGTCCGGACGCGAAGAGTCAAGTCACGTTTGCCTATAATAGCGATGGCAGCATCGCAGGTATCGACGCAGTGGTTCTTTCTACTCAGCACTGTGACAGTGTCAATCAGTCAGATCTGATTGAAGGCGTAATGGAAACCATCATTAAGCCAGTATTACCGGCTAAGTGGTTATCTAAAGACACTAAATACTTTATCAACCCAACAGGCCGTTTTGTTATCGGTGGCCCAGTAGGAGATTGCGGTCTAACGGGTCGTAAAATTATCGTTGACACATACGGCGGTATGGCACGTCACGGTGGCGGTGCATTCTCGGGTAAAGACCCATCAAAAGTTGACCGTAGTGCAGCCTATGCGGCTCGTTACGTAGCTAAAAACATCGTTGCTGCTGGCATTGCCGATCGCTGTGAACTGCAGATTTCTTACGCCATCGGTGTTGCCGAGCCAACCTCTATCAGTGTTGAAACATTCGGTACCTGCAAGATTTCTGAAGAACTGTTGATCACCCTTGTACGTGAACACTTCGACCTGCGCCCTTATGGTCTAACCGAGATGCTAGACTTGGCACGTCCAATCTATCAATCTACTGCAGCGTACGGCCACTTCGGTCGTGACGAGTTTCCTTGGGAGCGTACCGATAAAGCCGAAGTGCTAAAAGCGGATGCCAAGCTGTAAAATTTATTCACCTGCCAAGCTGTTAACTCATACAAACCGTCAATTGGCGGTTTTATGGTTCTACCCCCTTATAGCAACCATACTAAATACATGACCCTTCAGTGGCGTTCAAAAGAAAATGGCATTACATCAACAATGATCAAAATGTGCATACTCCATACACATAAATTCAATTTGCTGTAGAGATAGAATAGGCACATGCACTTCCCTCAATAAGCACGCCTCTATGTTATTAATATTAAGTACTCCTTTACCTGTGGCAACCTCATTTTCACCATCAAATATACTGTTCCCCACACTATTTTTTATTTTTATATCATCAGTTAGCAGCTCTATTGATACACTGTAGTTATTGGTCAGGCCACAATTCACCCAAATATTTTGCCATTTAACACAGTAATATCGTTCACTATTTTTACTGTGATCTTGTTCAATTTCAGAACTCTCCTTGTGCAAAGTAACTTCATAGGCAATACCAACCTCAAGCTGAGCTAAGTCTTTTACATTCAGCCCCCCTTTCGCAGAAATAACCGCTACAACGAGCTTCATATTATCGAAAGCCGACAGTAACTCCTTACCATAGGGCGCAAGTAGGCTTTGCATTTGTTGTAAAAATTGGCTATCTGATCTCGAAATCATAATGTCATTGCCCATAGTAAAGTAGCTTGTTTAGTTTGACTTATCTCTATTGCTCCAGCTTCGCTCAGTAGACGAAGCCAACAGATAATAATCTCGATCATCGTAGGTAAAAAAATCCAGCACCTGCATCGATGCTTTATTGGTATGTGCTGAGAATGAAGCCATGTTATCTTCGGCTATAAAAGTAAGCATAAATGGAAATTTAGTTTGCAGCTGATTTTTTATCTCACTAACCAGCGCCTCAAAAATACCTTGGCCACGACAATCTCTCTTTATCCAGATCGGACCATATTGACATGAATTGCTTTTGGTTAGTTTGACACCATCTAGGCTTAAATCTCTTAATCTCTTAAGAATATGTCGATACACTGGCCATGATTCAAAAAATGGCCAACCACCGGCCATCACATAGCCTACGATCTCGCCATTTTTCACATCTAAACCACCAACTTCTCGCTCAGCAACACAGATCCAATGGGAGTCAATCAACTGCTTTATCTCTGCTTCCCCAAAAGCTTGTCCATCCAGTGCTTTCGCTTGTTCTCCGTCATGAAGCTCATCATCTAAATGTAATCGTTCGAGTCCAACCAACTGCTTGAGATCACCCTTATGGGCTAGTCTGATTTTCATGATGCTGATATCTTTTAATGATAAATAAACAAATTAGCCCTAATTATACCCGTTCTATTGCTACGGTTCAGCAGCTATACTCGGCCAATTGTTTAATAAAAGTTAGTACTAGCAAAACAAAAACGCAGCCACTATCACTGCGTCTTCAACACTGAAACTAACTGGATATCATCAAAAAAAATGCTGGAATTGTGATACCTAACCCCATTAATATAATGGACTTAGGTCTTGCTGGCCCGTGTTTCCCCTTCACCATAAATAGAGCCGACAGAGCCAAAAAAATCAGCATTACAGCAAACAAATCAGAAAAATACACCCACGCATTACGAATGTCATTAAGGTGGAGCTTATTGAGTGCCTGCAAAATAACTCTAGGCTCTATATCCTGATACCAAACCTGACCTGTTCGTCGCTCCCAAGATAATGTATCCCCATCCTCTAGAAATACCCTAAATTGATTCTTATTTTTCCAAAATGTGGACTCTATTGGCTGTTTCAAGTCAAAGATGCGCAGCATTTCTTGAGCTATTTCATCATCTTGAAGCTCAACCCAGTTATTATCCCCTACCTGCTTAACCTGCTTAACCTGCTGCTCCACAGCATAATTTGGATTCCAATCGGCGACATGATTAACCGCAATACCAGATATCGCAAAAATAAGAGCAAAACCAATACAGAAATAACCTATATCTCGATGTAAGCTTCGGTTGAGTCGATACCAATTCACCCCTTTAAAGCATTTAATCAAGAATGCTGACTCCAGTTGGAACCAACTGATACGTGGTCATAGCCTCTGTGACACTGGCAGGATCAAACTCGTCACCCGCCTCTTTAGCATAATAAGCTTTGATTTCACGTGTTTGCTGCAGGCCAAACTCCAACGCTTGCAATTTACCTGTCGCCAACGCTTCCTTTCCTCTGGCACTCAACGGAAACACCATCTCTCCGTCTTTAACCTTAATTTTCAATGTCTGGAAGCGCTCATCAGAAGCAATGCTCATCCAACATCCACGCTTCTCACAAACACCAACAATTGTACCTTTAATGGTGACATTTTTATCTAGATAGCGTTCTGGATCAGCCATTAAAGTCGAAACTGGTATCAATAATTCACGTTTAACACCTTCTCCAAAGTTAATGGTTTCGGCTTTCACTGTACTCAACACCGTCCCCAGTAAAAATGCAATCATTACCTTACGCTTACAGTTCATGTTTAATCCTTAAATGTTTACTGAATGACTATGCCAGTAATAAGTTAATCTAATATTCAAATATAAATTGCTCCTTATTATCGCAACAAAACCACCAAATAATAATCAAAACACTTCTTGTTTATGAGTAATGTGACATGTATTGTAAAATGACCCCATCCATCACTCACTTAGCTTTACAGTTACCTTTTTACTTTTTCAATATACCAATAGTCGTGGGGTAACTGAGGCATTAGCGGTGCTAATTTTACCTTAACTCAGGATTAATGGATCCATGTTTCTAAGGTTTTTCTGTATCACCTAGCACCAAAATCTAGTATTTCGGGTTGAGTTAGCTATTGGTAATATTTATTTTCCTTATTAAGAATAACCTATTTCTCTGTGTAGTAACTAAAACCATACCTTAATCTTACTCACATTTAATATATTAATTTATTGCTAACAATATATTACTCCAGCCATTGGTCATCATCGAACCATAAGTTATCTATACTAAATAACATTAGATAACATTGGGCCTAAGCATTAAATGCTTTAGATCAAATTCCCTACTGATTTATTCATAAAATGTTAGGAAATATACTCTGCTTATGCTTAAAATCATCTTAATGCGGAGTTATTTTTATAAGTGTAAAAACATTAACTAATAACATTTTTATACTCAGCAGGTTAATTCTCGCTGACGACTGCATTAAGGCTTTATCTAAATTAAATAAATAACACCAATAAAAAACAAAAGGGGTTTTACTATGTTTAAAAATATAAAGGAACTAGGAGTAATCACGTTACTATTAACTGGCGGCTTAAGCACTCAAGTACAAGCAAGTGATAGTGATAGTGATAGTGGGGATTGGAATTTAAGTTTAAGTCTTCAAACCAACCATTTATGGCATGGTTTGACTATTACTGATACCCCTATGACAGCAGTCTCACTTCAGTATATAACTGCAGATAATAAAACAACTTTCGGTCTTTGGGGCGGTGCCTCATTTGACGGTGAGTATCAAGAATTTACCTATTCTGTTTCTCATAAATTTACCGATAATTTCTTTGTGGAATTAGTAAGTCACGGTAACCATTCAGGAATTGATGATGTAGATATTTGGGATTACTCTTCAGATCCATTAAAAACAGGTAACTTTGTTGATATTGGTATGGGCTACACCTTTGAAGGTGAAATGCCAATTACTGTTTATTACTCTGTGATCCTTGTAGGTATCGATACGATTACTGATCAAGTTACCGATGAAGAAGACCGTTCATGGACAAATTATATCGAAGTCTCTGCACCAGTATGGCACGGTAAAGAGGGGAAAAAAGTGAAGGCATTTATTGGTGGAGCATTCTCTCCTGTACATGATGAAAACTTCTACTCTGACAACGCAGATATTACTAATGTCGGTTTTACTTTTTCTCAAGAAATTAACATATTAGGCACTACATTCCCTATTTCTGCTACCGCTATGTGGAACCCTGCACTGAACAATGGTTCACTGCAAGCAATCGTTAACTTCTTCTAATATAGTACAATATTAAAAAAGGCGTTAGAAAATAATGGACTAACGCCTCTTATTTTATCTAGTTATTACGTGAACTTACTAGTTGATTAAATTATACGTTACATCTGACTATGCATTAGCACATTTGACTAAGCAAGGATTTAATTAACAATAAATCCTTAAATTCAACTCAGATAGATAATTTTTAAAATATATGTTACATAAACGTATAGTAACTGATGATAATATAGATAAAGGTAGGTAGAAACAGATAAAGATAGATATTAAAGTAACTATATATTAATAAGATCCTGATCTTCTTGCTGCTGAGAGTTACGAAACTCTTGCGGTGTTATATCAAACTCATTTCTAAAAACCTTACAAAAATAACTGGAACATGAATACCCCAGATTTCTAGCAATCCGTGAAATAGACCAGTCACTATATTTAAGCATCTTTTTCGCACCATGTAGACGCTGCAGGTTAACATAATGATTAAAACCAACATCCATTTCTTTTTTAAATAATTTACTGAAATAATGTGGGCTTAGATAAACATGATCTGCTACTTCTTCTAATTTAATATCTTCAAAGTAGTGTAGCTCAATATACCTGATTGCCTTCTTTATTTTTCCATCTTGAAATTTTTTTGATTTATCAGTAACAAAAAAATTTCTTATATCATATTTATCATTAATAACAACAAAATCCATATGTTTCTTGATAGAGTCATCTACCAGTGTTTTCAGCAAATCTGCAGAAGAAAATATTTTCGAGTACTCTACAATGGGGATTTTATTGTAATCTTCCAATAACTCAGCACTTTTTACCCATTTCAGATCTACAGGCTTAATATCATCGAGTCTGCTCCCATCATTTACTCTTACCTGGCCACAAAGAACGAAACCAATCAGATGCCCACTCACCACTAAAGGGATAGAAAGATCTACAAGTCCTGCATGACAGCGATAAATGCAGGGTTTATTAGACTTTGACCCCTCAAGTCCTCCGCACCTATCACTCTCAATACAACGGGCGTAAAGTTCTGGTACCTTACGGATATTCTGACAAAAGTCGGTAAAATTAAAACAGGCCGATACCTCTTTTCCATTAATATCAGTCAAAACTACGGCTAATCCTGTTGCATCAGCAAAGTCTTGAAGCACTTTGTTGATACTTTGTGATTCCAGAAAGCTTTCCGGCCTGTTCATATCCGATTTCCTTTGTCAGGCTAAATCCAACTTAGTCAATCCTCAGTTTACAATACTGTTCATAAATGTTATGTGATTTGAATCATACCCTTAAACAACTTTTTACTTAGTCTTAACGCTGAATAATAAATTAAATTAATAGCTCTATTTATGAACAGCACTTTTGACCAAAATTCATCAATCACCCAAAGGTCATATGAGAAATTTAGTTGATGTATTCTATGATGTCGGCAATCTTATTGCCTCCAGAGGAAAGTTCTTAGACTCTATGGGAAAAGCTCAACAGCAGAACTAAATATATGCATCACTGCTAATTTTTTTCTACTGAGAGCTTACCAAAACAGCAATAAGGTCAGGTAGCAAATAACTTCCGACATTTGCTGTACTGCACCTAAAGCATCACCAGTGTAACCACCCACTTGTTTGATCATCCAGCGACTAAACAAGAGCCGAGAAAGTAAGAGCATGGCAATCAGAGCAAGTACCACACTGATATTTGGAATTATCAAGAGCACTAGGGTTGCGATAACGATTAAAGTGAAAAAGTCTCTCTGACTACTGGTACTTTTAACGACTTTGAGCTTTGACTGTTCTATCTGGCGAACATAGCCATGAGTATAAATAAAGCTCACCGCTAAAGACCGACTGAGCACATGAGTAATAATCAGAGCCAGCGGCACCTGAGTCAAAGAGACAAGTGTGGTGTACTTAAGCAACAGAATCAGCACCATCCCAAGTAGTGCATAGGCGCCAACTCTTGAGTCTTTCATGATTTCCAGCTTACGTTCAGCTGTAAACCCGCCCCCAAAGCCGTCACACGTATCCGCAAAACCATCTTCGTGAAATGCACCTGTGGCATAAATGCTAAACACCATAGAGATAACAACCGCCACCGTGGTTGGCCAAAGAAGATTAGACAGGCAAAAGACCCCTGCAGTCAGAGAACCAATGAGTAAACCCACCAGCCCACAATACTTATAAGACTCGTTCTTGCGCTCTTCGCTGTAAGGAACAGAAGCAGATATCGGAATACGGGTAAAAATGGCCACCGACAACAGAAACACCTGCCATTCACGCGTTAATTTTTCTCTCATTTTAAATTTTTCTCTGTGCTTACACTGGCCAATGAACTTCAGGCCAAAGCTTGCCATCATCGTCATGGTATACGGTAATCTTAATCTTTGCGGCATAAGGAATATTCAACCTCTGTATATACACAGCACTTTTTGGCATCTCCAGTAAGATTCTCAGTAATTGCTTAATCACACCACCGTGTGTCACTAATAAAATTCTCTTACCTTTGAATTCTGCGAGCAAGCTATCCCAAGCGATACTTAAACGGCTATCATAATCAGCGATGCTCTCGCCTCTCGGTGGTGTCGTTTGCCACGGAGAAGACCAAAACCGTTTAAGAGTCTCTTGATCTGTTTCCCAGACATCCTGCTTAAGTTTTCCGTCCCAGTCACCAAAATTCAGCTCCATAAATTCAGCTTTAACTACTAGAGGTATATCGTGCCTACCAGAGTACTCCCGAGCAAACCGTTGACACCGCTGAAGCGATGAAGAAATCACCACCTCTGCAGTTTGACTGGCATCTATGGATGCCCACATCTGTTTAAGTCCTTTCTCGGTAATCGGAAAATCGACATGTCCGCGAAAGCTCTCACTCCCTTCGGGAAGGCCATGTCTCAATAATTCTATTTGGGTTAAATTCTGCATTCACATATTCTAATCTAATCAATCTAAATATTGGTTTGAACTACAATGATCCTCAATAACATTAAATGGATCTACAAGTTCATCTGGCTGCCATTCAAAAATTACTGATTCGACGTTATTACCATTACCATAGTGACATGAAGGAATGCCCTGAACCAGATTAGCAAACGCACGCAAACACTACCGTGACCCACTATTACAACATCTGATCCGATATCACGATCCTGAAACTCTGCAAAAAACTCTTTAACTCGTCACTCGAATACCTACTCAGATTCAACTCCGATCAGTTTGCTCATCTTGCGTTCGTATCTCTGATGGTACTCTTTCCAGTACTGTTCAAACGCTGGTTTTGAATCAACAACCCTTCCTTCTAGAATAGCAAAACCTCGCTCACGAAATCGTTTGCCGAATTTTACGGGGGCATGAATTCGTTTTACAATAATATTTGCAGTTGCACTGACTCGTCTCAAATCACTGTTAACCAGCAATGGTGACTGTAAGATAGGCAATACCATTTTATTCAGCCACGACACCGCGCTATCAGTCAGGCAACTATTTAGCCAGCCCTGAATTCGACGCTGAAGATTCCAGTCGGTTTGACCGTGACGTATCATAATTAGTCGCACAATTCACCCAAGAAGATCCTAGTTACCAATGACGAATTCGAAGGAAAGTACCAATGGATATGATATAAGAGGCCAATGTATTCCCTTTCTGCCACGCTGAGAAACGGGATAACATCTTACCCCTTTTGTGGATTCTATTTTCAAATAGTGAAAGATGTAATCTCGAAGCGTTTCGCCTTTAATGATCTTCCCTTCAACCAAACCTAATGCAGCAGCCAGTTTTGTCTACATATGCGAGCAGGCACCTAATATATCGGTCATTTCAACAAAGCCTCGGCCAGACTCTTATTGAGGTACAACATACCGTCACATTCCACAAAAATGGGTTTATTGGTACTAACATGCTCACAAATCTGCGCTGAAAAAATGCACAATTAAATTAGAAACCTCAAAATCATCAGTTGCCATTTAGGCAGCGGTGTCAGTATCTGTGCCATATAAGGAGGTATTTCTGTTAACACTTCAATAGGGTTCATGCCATTGGCAGGTATTATGATGGGAATCCGATGCGGTGATATCGATCCCACAATACCTATTTATATTGTAAACAAAAAACAATTAAGTCTCAAAATACCAATGAAGAGCTTATGATCGCAAGGCAGGCACTCGCCATTATTTGACAAAGTATTAGCTAAACGCGAGACAAAAAAAGGCCCTGAATAGAGCCTTCAATCACTATCTCACATAAATCAAACTTAAGCGCCTAAACGATCCGCCGTAAGCATTGCAGCAAGAACACTTTCAGCTGTAACCTTGAATGGCATATTATGAATGGTTTCACCTTCCACTGTTGCTAACTTAGCCACTTCAAGAAGCTTATCTTTATCGATTACCATCACACCCATATCCGCAAAATTAGTCGGCAGACCAACACTTTTACAAAAATTGATCACTTCTGCGAGCTCTTCCGTCGGAGCATTTTCAAGCACTAATTGAGTGATAGTACCGAATGCAACTTTCTCACCATGGTAAAGGTGATGACACTCTTCAAGGGCCGTC
>JBAHZX010000024.1:0-8873 GCA_037132815.1 Shewanella sp. | reverse complement strand
AATTTCGGATTTTGTCACCACATGCTTGGTTTGGACGACTAAATCTCCCATATCAGAATGCTTAGGATCAAATTCATCACTACATTTTGATTCTAAATTTCTAATATAAAGATCTGATATGCTAAGGCATTCAATAGCCTTTGTAAAATTGTATTTGCCATTATCCTACAGCCTGAAGTTGACCATACCCTTCACTTTGTTCAAAATCTTTTGAACTTATGAGTCGAAGCACTGGGCGTGGTTTAACTATTTTAGTCAAACTTGAATCTAGAACTAATTTTTCCCAGTCCCATTGTGTATTTAGTTCTTCTGGTTCAACATCTTCCATGTAAGTTGAGTTGAGTTGTGAGTCAGATAAGCATAAGCCTCAGGTAGCGCATGTGCTGTTCTCAGTAATTTATCCATAGCTTCTGACTGAGCGACATCATCTGCTTCATATTTAGAAAATGCGACCGGGCCACCACCAAAAATCCTAGCAGCGTCAGCTTGAGTTAAGCTTAACTCAAGGCGAATTTCTTTAAGCTCTTTGCCTGTTAACAGACCATCAACTTGCTTTTTAAATTCAGTCATCAATCTTTTATTAGTACGCAACTCCACAGGAGAGGCTTGCTCTGAGCCGCAACACTCACACTCACTAAAATGCATTGGCAGATTTTTTGTGTGGTTTTTATATTCTACTTCATTGATTCCAATTTTTGCTTCAAGATTACCTTCTTCGCAGATTGGACAAATAGAAATGTTTTTCATTTTATTCCTCTATAAAGAGCTTGATGGATGGCAAGATGCAAGTAGCAAAATTTTCCCACTTTTACCAATTGCAATTTTGACATAGTAATCAAAGCTCATTTCTTTGTACGCATTTTCATTCCACTCTCTTCGAGTAAAATGATAAGAATCGCACGCTGCAAAGGCACCATTAGGCTTGTTTGTACACCATTCCGAATCGATATACTGCCCATGTTCAATCGCATAACGGGTTAACTCTTCCAAGTCATCTCCATCAAACGACCACTTCTGCATATCTGATATGCACTTGTTTGCCCATGCTATTGGCTGTTTATTACTTAATATTTCCAATACTTTATCTGAGTCATACAAAGGGCCTTGTAGTCCTTTAATTTTACGATCAGTATTCGAATTAGGTAGCGGCCCTGAGTGTAGGCTGACGATCCTACCGCTTACCATAATGGTAAGTCTACTATATTTTTCAAAACTTGCTCATCCTTTTTAAATTGGATTACCTAATACGACTTAACGTAATTATCTTAATTTGCTATGCCCACAAGGTCTAGTTGCACTCTTTGATACCAGCGGCTTCTATTTTGAACTTAGCGGGACATCTCGTCCCATGCATGTAACACCCAATATTTTGGCTTCATTATAAACTCAATGAAGTGCGTACTGTTCTAGGCTCTTAGCTGGTGCTTAGTCACCTTTTAGTTTTAAGTGAACCGACTAATTATTTTGATTCGAATAAATTCTAGCGACCTGTTACCCACAGCCATCTAATTCGATTCGTTCACAGGCTAAAAGTGGATCTTAGCTATATCATATCGGAGTAAAAAGTAACATAATCATGACGCTATTGTGCGGTGGCTAACTCCTCTTAACTTAAACTCGCTAACGTAAACGTGCTTCAACTATGAAAGGAACTCAATGATGCCCATTCCAAACTATCAGGCTTACATGCGCTCAGTGTTAGAGCAGATCGCCGATGGTGAAGAGCATCAGTTTAGGCAAATTGTTGAAAGAGTTTGCGACGAGTTCAATTTCACTGCTGAGCAGCGTGCGTTAAAGATACCCAGTGGTAAGTCGACATATGTAAACGGGCGTATAGGCTGGGCTAAAACTTATCTAGTTCAGGCAGGGTTGATTAAACAACCGAGGCGTAGTTACTGCCTTATTACTGAGAGAGGCTTACAAGCACTTTGTAGCTCGTCTGAGATAAACAATAAATACCTTGAGCAGTTCTCAGAGTTTATCGAGTTTAAAAACCGTAGTAATAAGCCCACCAGCAACAATAAAAGCCAGGTTGTTGAAGAGGACCAGAGTGAGCTGACGCCCTTTGAAGTGTTAGACAACACTATGAACACACTGAATGCGAGCCTTGCAAGTACGGTGCTAGATGCGATTTTAAATGCGTCTCCACAGTTCTTTGAAAATCTAGTCGTCGATCTCATGGTGGCAATGGGGTACGGCGGTAACCGAAAAGATGCAGGGCTGGCGACGCAATACACTCAAGATGGTGGTATAGACGGCATTATCAAAGAAGATAAGCTTGGGCTTGAAATGATCTACCTACAGGCTAAGCGTTACACCAATAAAACCGTAGGTCGTCCTGAGATTCAAGCCTTTGCGGGTGCACTCGATATGCACCGAGCTAAGAAGGGCGTATTTATAACTACGTCCACTTTTTCTAAAGAGGCTGTTGAGTTCACGTCACTGATTGAAAAGAGGATCGTTTTGATAAACGGTGAGCAGCTAACTGATTTAATGCTAGCGTATAACTTAGGTGTCAGTACCAAACAAGTGTATGAGCTTAAAGCATTAGATACTGATTACTTTATTGAAGATTGATATGACATTCAGTTTCAATCTTGTAGTAGTGCCTGTAAATAAACTTGCTTAGTTGAGAACAATTGACAAAAATTCTCACCCTGCACATCGACAATATTCAATTGGTTTATCACAAGCCTTGCATGTGCCATAGAACGTCTGGGGTGTCTTTTCATTTAACATCCTCTGAAGTTCGGAGTTAGGTAAGTAATCATGGGTTCGTTTTACCGGGTTGATGACAACAGGTACCTCTTTCTTTTCACCAGTAGCATGCTCTTCGATTGCATTGGCGATTTTAGATAACTTCCTTGCTTGCTCTAATGTTAATGATCTAGAGCCTAGGCGATCAGATTCCAACCTGAGAGTCGCTATTAGCCCTTTGGAAAGTACTATACTCTCATCAAGTTTTGCTACCTGCTGTAGGTTAAGGTAAACATATACATACCCATTCCCATTCATTTTCGCATACCCATCCCCATATCCAGGGAACAACCCAGCTTTAGAAAAGCTTAAATCGCCAATATTTGGGAGGGGTATTGTTTGGCTGACCTTGGCTGAAGGGTTTAATAGGGGGGTCTTCTTTGGTTTTGCCAAAGATGGCTTCGAGTTACTCTCTGTAGACTTAGGTGTTGGAGAATTACCCTGCTCTCTATTATCACTATCTTTAAACCTAGAGGTGTTGATTACACCCCAAGCAGTGCCAGCCACCAGAATAAAGATACATACAGCAATTAACGTCTCTATTAGCATTTTAAGCTCTCCCTCTTAGATTGTTCTAATAGGTTCGCCGCAACGTGCTTTTTGATTTTATTACTGCAGCTGGTGGGGATGTCCCTTCTATAGTTGATACAGCCCCAGAACTCACTATAAGGTCCTTTTCTTAGTTTCATATCACCACCACAAATGCTGCAAACAGGGGCTGTGTGGCTACAGGTATTATTAAGGCATACTTTAAAGCCGCTAAAGCGTTTACGTGTCATGGGGCTACCACAAAGCGAACAGCCCTCCTCTTTGTGATCGCACAACGGAAAGTGAGAACATGAGTAAAATGATTTGAAGTTGCCAACTCTTGGTTTTAGTGTGCCAGTCGTGCAGCGTACACAGTTAATCTCTTCAAAGATTTTTTGCACTAGAGAGGTGCTGAACTCCTCTTGCTCAATGGCATATTTCTCCTTAAGTAGCTCGACCACAAACGGGCTAGCATCTGTCATATCGGCAAGTACATATACGCGGTGTTTTGCACGAGTTAAGGCAACATAAAATAGGCGCCGCTCTTCTGCAAATTCAAATGCCTCAGCCTTAGGTAAAAATGCATCAAGTATTGGAGGGGTGACTTTCATTGAGGGGAAGCCATGCTTGCCAGTTTTCATCCCCATGATCACGACATAATCAGCCTCTTTACCTTTTGAAGCATGAAAGGACTGGCATTCAATGGTGAGCTGTGGGTATTTCTTATTCAGCTGTCTTAGTTCACTCTTATCCGGCAGTTGAAACCAGAAACGAGCAAGCAGATACACTACAGGCGGACTCTTTAGTTTATCTTCAGCTTTATTAATACGCATGCTAATAGCATTTAGTGCCTGCTCCAGTGCATTAGGACTTGGCTCATCCTTAGTTGCTGGCTCATGTTCGCCTCGGCGTATCAATGAAACCGTGGGGTAAGAGACCTGAGAGAGAGAGCGAATATCTTTCTTTAGCTGCACTGGGTTCTTAGTCACAAACTGTGTCGCCACATCGCCAATGCCGCTGTTGAATCTGAATGTCTGATCTAAGTATGATTCAGCTGTTGGGCCGAAGTACTGGGTAAACTGCGTTGTTAAACTGACGTCAGCACCACTAAAGCGATAGATTGCCTGCCAGTCATCGCCAACACAAAATAACGACGCCTTCGGTTTTGAATCCGGTAAGCAGGAGTCTCTCAGTGCTCGAACTAATCGCGCTCTGGGCTCAGAGATATCCTGAAACTCATCGACCATGATAAAGCGCCATGGGTTAATAAATCGCCCACGTTGGAGATAGCTTAGCGCTTTACCTATCATATCCTCAAAATCTATATCACCACAGGCTGACAGATGTTGCTGGTAACGGCTTAGTATGGGCTCTAGCAGCTCAAACGCCTTACGGGTCTGCTTTGCATCTGCGGCATTACTAAATACATTCTCCAGTCCGCTCCCGTCTATGCATGCTGCTTTATACAAGCCAATTAGTTTACTGAACAACTTAGCTAACTCAGTAACACGACCAAGTTCATTGAGAGTGGCTAGTATTGCTTCGTCGGGTAGAGGGGTCCCTTTGATCTCTAATGCTTGAATTGCATGTTCAAGTTTCTCTATGAGCAGGCCTTTTTTATGCTGATAGTAAAACAGTTCAAGGCAGACTGTTTCATGCCCTTTATGCAGTTGCCGCTTCCACTCCATCGACGCTAAATATTGCTGGTTATCGATATAGGGGGCAGTACTGTCATCCTCATCGATGCCGTAATACTCAATATAAACACAGTACTCAGGTAGGTAGAAGTCGGGTTGATACTGGCGGAAATTAACACTGCTTACATCGTGCTCATACTTAGCTTCATACTGGTATTCAATCCCATTACTGAACAACCAATTAGCAATGTATAGCTCGCCGAAGCTCTTTACCCGCTCCCCTTTAAGGGTTCGGATATCGTTATCATTTAAATACTGAAAGTACTCACCTTGGGAATCAAAGTCGAAAGGACTTTTCTCAACATAATAGTATCGACTAAAGTACTCGAAAAGCTGTTTGCGATAGGCCTCATCTTCAATCAATACCTCAAGCGTATCTTGTACCCACTTACCTTTGGCTTTCTCATCGTCAGCCCAAGGAGACAAGCTAGGTGACGCACCTTCAACTTCGGCTATTACTCTTAACCCCAAACTGTGGAAGGTGCTTGCCTTGATTTCATCGGTACCCAGCTTCTCTTTAATCCGCTCGTCTATCTCATCAGCAGCTTTTCTGCCATATGCGAGCAGCAAGATATCATCAGCTTGTGCTTGACCACTTTTGACCAAGTAGCCTGCACGCCCCACCATCACACTAGTCTTGCCAGTGCCTGCACCTGCTAATAGCAAGTTATTGTTATCATCAATTACGCAGGCTCGTCGCTGCTTATCGGTTAGCGGGTTAGACTCAACATGCTCAAAGAAATCGGCAAACTTGAT
Source organism: Shewanella sp. (assembly GCA_037132815.1). Taxonomy (GTDB): domain Bacteria; phylum Pseudomonadota; class Gammaproteobacteria; order Enterobacterales; family Shewanellaceae; genus Shewanella. The sequence continues at coordinate 3,135 of JBAHZX010000024.1, read as the reverse complement.
TAGCTGAGCTTGGACATAGCTTTCACGGAGCCTCTCTATATCGGCTTGGTTCCAGTTATACATTGTCTTTAGTTTGGCTAGTGCTGTCTGTATGCCGCTAGCCAATGCCATATCTTCACACCAAGGAAACCAGCGTTTATATTCGCGCTTAATTCTGGCCTGTATTATCTCTAAGCGGGACTGACGCAGGTATTCCGTAGCAATGGTACTCTCAACTTTAGCCACCAGTTCACAGATACTCTGCCCATTAGCCTCTGCCCACAGGCATGCGGCTTTTTTACTAAATTGATAACGAGCCAGGTAGGTTAAATACGGTATCTGGTAAGCCTTACCAGATACCGTAAAGCTAAGTAGATAACCTAAAGGACTAAAGATAAATGCTGGTGGCGAGTCTAGTTGTTGCCACGTGAAACTAACTTCGTCACTAGTGCTGGTTTTTGCCTGGTACTCTGCCGTAAACAGACCTTTGCCACGATGAAAAGTAATACCCCTGTGGGTAAGTTTTACAGCATCAGGCTTGCCCATGTAAAAATGGCCAAACCAACTATGTTTAATACTTTGCTCAGAGTGCTTTGATGACAATGTGTAACCTACTTCTATCTATGGCTTTAGCGTCCATCAGCTTGGGATTTAAATAATTTACCACTAACTGCTTTGAATTATCCGCTTTAACTTCTCAATACTCATTGCAGGTACTTCTTTGTGGAGCATTGCGTGGCAGTTGGGGCAAACGGGGATGAGATCATTAATCGGGTCGACTTGATAGCTTTCGCCAATAGTGGCTAAATCTCTTTTATGATGTACATGGATAAAGCCTTTGCCTATCGCGCCATAGATAGCTTCAAAGTTAAAGTCACAGACCCAGCAGATGGCTTCATACTTAGCTATACAAGCTGCTCTGGCTTTAGGGTTACGTTCATAGGCATTGACGGTAACTTGCTTTACGGCTCCTTCTGTGAACTCTGAAGGTTGGCCAGAGACCTCATCAGGGTAAACCGGGGTCACTGCTTGTAGAGCTAGTTTGGCTCTATATGAGTCCACCAGTGCTCTTACTTCTAGGTGTTTTGCCTTTGACTTAGCCCATCGATATTCTAGGTGCAGTTCAACGGATTTTATTACCAGTTCAAATTCAGATAAAGATAGGTCTTTATAGAAGCGAGACATGAATATTTCATAGGACAAGGCGCTCATTGCACGTTTGTATACTCTGCCTTCACTGAATGCTACGAAGTTGCGCATGTAATTAGTTGCAGATGTTTGGTTCATATCCAATGAGCCAACTAACACCTCCAAAGCCTCACTTAGCTTTAGCTGATTGATAGCGAATGAACAGCCTAGGCTATAAACTTTTTGCAACTGAGTTGATGTGATTTTATTTCCCATTTGACCCCCTTTACCGAGACAGCTTGGTGAAATAGTTTTAGCGCTAATCTAGTTGTAGGATCTCTTTTACTTCAGGAAGCTCTCTATGAGCACGCAAGTAAACAACAGCAGCCCGAGAAAGCTTTTCAGTATCCCTAACCATTCTCCGTAACTTCAATTTTGCACCTTGTACATCATCATTGTCCCTAATTTTTTTCACCTGCTCATCTACGTCAATGCGTATTTTGTTTCTTGCCCGAACAATTCGAGCCTCGTGTAGATGAAAAATATCGATTGAGTTATCAACCTTTACAGTCTGCTCTTCAGTAGCATCTGGCCTTGCTTCTGGCACCCCGTCATTGTCAAACCAAAGCAGTTTCTCATCATCAGGATTGAAAGGATCGAGAAAATTAGGTCTTTCCTGATTAAGGTGCTCTTCATCTGCGGGTGTAAAGGCACGAATATCAGGATTTTCGAGTGGAAAGTGGCAAGCTTTGCCGCCCTGTGTCTCTTCGAAGTTACGTCGACTGTTGCAGAAAGTACAAGCACATCGGTAGTTTTTCCAATCAAAGGCTAGCCACCAGTAACCATCGTGTGCTTGATCCTCATCCAATTTATTTTTGGGACGAAAATGGTCAACGGGTATATCTGCTCGTATATCTTATGCTTCACAATACCAACATTTCTTCTTAAGGGCTTCAGGTAATAATCTATAAAAATCACGCCAAATTTTTGATGACGCAACTCTTCCTAAAATTAGTTTTCTAGTTGCCTCATCTGGTGCTGCAATTAGATTAGCTTTTGCTTGTGCAGCTGTTTCACGCCAAGCTTGAGTTAAGCACTCTTCAATATCATCTTTACAAATCCAGCGCATTAGGCATTTCCCTCATTGACTTTATTGTATTTTTTTTGAAGAAAATCTAGATAGTCTGGATCATCAGTGGCTAGATTAAAGCCAAGTGAATTTAATTCGCTGTTCAATCTCGATAAGTATTCTTCATCATTTTCCGGTGGAAAGCCTTTTTCACGTATTGATTTTTCATTAGAGAGCTTATCTCTAGCTGCAAGTGAGTTTCGCGCGATAAGCTTTTGGTTAGTATCATCATCGAGAGTTGTTTTTAGGCCGAACATATCACTGCGTAAAATGAGGTTAATACCCATTCCTCTAGGGTTCTCATTTGGCTCATTGGCGAAAACTTGATGTGTTTCATCTTGCCACATTACTTGTACTTGTTCTTTTTTTAGCTCGGCAATAGCCAGCGGGTGATGGGTGACCATGAGTAAGTGGCTAGTTTCATGATTAGGGATAAACTCACGTAGGAACTTTAAGTATTTAACTGCCCATGATGGGTTAAGGTGAGTGTCTGGTTCGTCTAATAGAAATAATGAATCTTTGCCACCGGTGAATTTAAGTAGCCCCAAAACCGTAAGCAACTGCTGCTCACCCTCACTGAGCTCCCTGAATGTAAGCGGTTCCTTGTTGCTAGTGACTTTTACTCTAATACTAACTTCGGAAATGATTTCTGAAAGTAGTGTACTTTCTAGCATTTTGAATAGCTCATCGGCACTTAGCCCTTGAGCAAAATTACGTAGAGCGTCGACATTGGGTAAAAATAAATGAAAGAACTCATTATGGATATTACTCCCTGTCAGCGATGTATCCTCCTGGCGAGTCACTTTGACTGGAGATAATGTATGTTTGATTAGCTCATCTAAAAAACGACGTACTACCCCCTTTGCTCCCCAAAATAGCTCACCTTTGTGTTTTGCCCA
>JBAHZX010000014.1:0-8582 GCA_037132815.1 Shewanella sp. | reverse complement strand
GATTCACAAAACCGACATAGTTCCTACCCACTCCTGTCATATTAATCACTGATAATCAACGCGTCTAAAGATGACGCCCCACCATACCTCAATAACATAAGGGATATGACAGTGATTAATATGAAAAATGTAGTTACGATTGTTTCATGCAGTTTAGTGACTATAGCGGCCAACGCCGCAGTGTTACCTGCCACACAAACTGATAGCCAATGGTTCAGTACCAGTGCACAGCTAGTCAGTGACAAAACCCAACAAACGACCCTGAATAAGGCCAAAAATGTCATACTGTTTATCGGTGATGGAATGGGAGTATCAACACTCACAGCCGCACGTATTTATCAGGGTCAACAGTTAGAAACCAATGATGGCGGCGAAGAAAACTTTCTCAGCTTCGAGCAGTTCCCATACACGGCTCTGGTAAAAACCTATAACACCAACCAGCAGACTCCAGACTCTGCCGGCACCATGACTGCCATGATCACTGGGATTAAATCTAAAGCTGGGGTGTTATCAGTGTCAGACACGAGCCTTCGCGGTAACTGCTTATCATCTAAAGGTAACGAGTTAATCACTCTGATTGACTTAGCTAATGCTAAGGGATTATCTACCGGTGTTGTCAGTACCGCCCGCATCACACACGCGACTCCAGCAGCGACTTATGCTACAACACCTGAGAGAAACTGGGAAGCCGACAGTAACCTGCCAGATGAAGCAATCAATAATGAATGTAAAGATATTGCTTATCAATTAGTGATGCGCGACGAAGCCAACGCCTTATCTGTAGCCCTGGGCGGTGGACGCCGTAATTTCATTCCCGACAGTGTGACCGACGGCGAAAATGAACTTGGTCGTCGCAGTGATAACCTTGATCTCACCCAAGCATGGACCGAAAACTTCAGCAATGCCGCTTATGTGTGGGATCAGCAAGGTTTCGATGCCATAGATACCAATACAACCGATCATCTCCTGGGTCTATTCAACTCTTCACATATGGAATATGAGGCAGACCGTATGGATGATATCGCGGGTGAGCCATCACTCACAGAAATGACCACCAAATCCATTGAGATCCTCAATAAGAATGAGCAAGGATATTTACTTATCGTCGAATCAGGCCGAATCGATCATGCTCACCATGCGGGTAATGCCCATCGTGCACTAGTCGATGCAGTAGAGCTATCTAACGCAGTAAAAGCCGCGTTCGAGAATACCAATCCTGATGAGACCTTAATCATGGTCACCGCAGATCACAGCCATGTATTTACCATTGCCGGTTACCCAGAACGTGGCAACCCAATTCTAGGCCTAGTGCATAATGTAGGTGGTGATTTAGCCATAGCTGACGATGGCAAGCCGTATACAACGTTAGGCTACACTAATGGTCCTGGTGCCATTATCGACCAACGTGATGACCTTTCATCAGTTGATACAGAGCAAAAAGATTTTATGCAACAATCCTTAGTCCCCCTAAGCAGTGAGACCCATGCAGGTGAAGATATCAGCCTTCATGCCACCGGACCAGGTTCACATCTTATCCAAGGGGTTATCGAGCAAAATGTGATCTTTCATATCATCAATCAAGCACAATCGCTTGGTGGCACTAAATACTAATCTAACAGTACTCATCTGGAGCAAATCATGAATAAGAAATTTCTCGTACTGTCGATGGCAGTGATTTTAGGTTTAGCAGCATGTGACGGTGACAATGGCGACAATGGCATTAATGGCGGTGACGGCATAGATGGCATAGATGGCGGTGACGGTAAAGACTGGACAACTGTCAATGAGTGGTATATTGACGGACAAAACCGAGTGACTCAAGCTGGTGAACGAACGGTTAACAATCAGGCTGGCGCGGCTAAAAATATTATCCTTTTTGTCGGTGACGGCATGGGTATATCCACAGTGACAGCGGCTCGGATCTTAGATGGCCAGCTTAAAGGTATGACAGGTGAAGAAAATTCCCTCTCATTCGAAACCTTGCCTTATCTTGGTCTAGCTAAGACCTACAATGTCGATGGCCAAACACCTGACTCGGCCGGCACCATGACGGCCATGGTCACAGGAGTTAAAACCGATGTTGGCGTGTTATCCCAAGCCGAAGGTGTGACTCGCGGAGATTGTGCCTCAAGCCAAGGGCTAAACTTGATGAGCTCTATCGAACTTGCCTCTCTCGCAGGCATGTCAACGGGAGTGATATCAACTGCCCGTATCACCCATGCAACCCCTGCTGCGACCTATGCCCATTCACCTGAACGTAACTGGGAAAGTGATGCGGACTTAACGACTGAAGCCGTGACAAACGGCTGTAAAGATATCGCAGCTCAACTGCTAGATTACAACTATGGTTCGGGTATTAACGTGGTCATGGGTGGTGGACGTCGCGCCTTTATCCCTAATACAATGACAGACCCTGAAGGCGATAGCGGTAAACGACTAGATAACCGCGACTTAACAGCTGAATGGACTGCTAAGTATGCTAACTCAGCTTATGTTGCCGACAGAGACAGTTTTTTAGCGCTGGACCCAACCGTCACAGACCATGTCCTCGGCCTGTTTAACTCATCTCATATGGAATACGATTACGACCGTACAACCGACGGTGTAACGGGTGAGCCATCCCTTGCAGAGATGACGTCCAAGTCTATCGACATTCTCAGTAAAAATGATAAGGGCTTCGTGCTTATCATCGAAGCGGGGCGCATAGATCATGCCCACCACGCAGGTAATGCCGCAAGAGCATTACATGACACTATAGCCTTATCTGAAGCTGTACGTGTCGCCATGGAAAAGACTTCAAGTGAAGATACTTTACTTATTGTCACGGCCGATCACAGCCATGTGTTCACCATTGCTGGCTATCCAACCCGAGGAAACCCTATCCTTGGCCTAGTTAAGGGCAATGACTCCAACGGCATACCACTGGTCACTAATTCGACTGATATTAACGGCATGCCGTACACTACTGTGGGCTACGCCAATGGGCGCGGCTATGGTTCTCTGGAGACCGGTGGAGATGAGCGCTACATTCTGCCAATCGCTGCAGGTCGTTTCGACCTTAACTATGTCGATACTCAGAGCGCTGGATTCCACCAAGAAGCCATAGTTCCATTAGTTGCTGAGACTCATGCTGGTGAAGATGTAGCTATTTTTGCTAGTGGTCCCGGAGCGAGCTTGGTACAAGGAACTGTGGAACAGAACCATATTTTCCATGTAATAAACCATGCCGCTAACTTAGTTATTAATGCCGAATCGGCTCTATAAGCTCTGCCTATCAAACGGTTTAAGTCATACCAACTGGTATGACTTAAGCCGCCTTAGTCAAAGCTATCTAAAGCACTGGAGTTTTTATGAAGTATTTTTTGCTTTCCCTACTCGTCTGTTTCGTTTACTCAGTCTCAGCACATCCCACAATGTCAAGCCAGTTAACTGCGCTTCAGCAAGCCGAGAGTTTCGAAGTTTCAGGTAAAATACCACCAGTATGTGACGGGCCATCACCGAGCCAAATTAGTGCAACTTATGTAATATTCAAGGGAGATGACTCAAATAAACTCAGTCATGAACTACAACTGACACGCTTTCATGATACCGTTATTTACCAAAGGTCACCGCAAACCTTTGAAGCTTGGCTGAGTAATGGCAGATATGTCCGCTACTTTCCAATGGAAAAACGCTCTGTGAGTTATCGCACTGGTGATCTTTTATCCCTCAATATTAGCTACGATTTGGAACAAGTCTTTCATCTAGTCTCGCCAGAAGTCCGCTCAGTACTTAAGCAGTCCGATGATATCAAACACTCTTGCCTGACAATTGAGCACTTTAGTGGTGAGCAACACAGCGAAGAGGTAAACTTACAATGGGCGGCTTCACTTGAACTGCCTTATCGCCTCACTATAGGTCAGGGTGAACAACAACTCACTTATCAGCTCATTGAAGCGAAGTCTGTCACAGCAGAAGAGTTTAACGCCCTGACTACGGGATATAAAGATATCGACTTTGCCGATGTTGGCGACAGCGAATCGGATCCCTTTATCGCCAAGATGATCCATCAGGGCTTCATTCAACACGGTAACTCAGGGTTTTATACAAGTGACGGACAACAGATGCAAGGAACGAGTCACTCACACTAACTCGACGAGAACCAAGTGCTAACAGTAAGATAACTAGCATGACGATTACACTTAATACTTGAATTCAAGAAATAAAAAAGTCTGCTTAGGCAGACTTTTTTATGATATTGGCAGATATTTTTATGATATTGGCAGATAATAGTCAATATCAAAACACTACCCCTCCTCTTCCCAAGAGGTATTGGTACTCATGTCATCCAGATTATATGGGGTTAACTGATATACATAATAATTAAGCCAATTACTGACTAACAAGCTACCATGCCCATGCCAGCGAGCGACAGGCTCCAAATCAGGGTTGTTATCTCGAAAATAGTTTTGCGGGATTTCAGGCTCAAGCCCTTCACTCAGATCACGAAGATATTCATCTTTGAGAGTCATCTTCTGATACTCAGGGTGGCCCATCACAAACAAATTTCGACTATTGGTACTGAGCACCATATAGGCACCAGCTTCGTCGGACTCCGTTAACACTTGCAGTCCAGAATGTGCCTTAAGCTCATCAATATCCATCTGAGCAAAGCGAGAGTGGGGCGCTAAAAATTCGTCATCAAACCCCCGTAACAGAGGAAAGTGTTGGCTGGTACGCTGATGAAGAAAAACACCTGAACGTTTCGACTTAAGCAGTTTTCTATTCAAGCCATACAGGTGATAGAGCGCGGCATGGGCTGCCCAGCATAGAAAAAGTACAGAGGTGACATGGCGCTGAGACCAATCGATAATGTCACGAATGTGATCCCAGTAGGTTACATCTTCAAACTCTATCTGCCCCAGAGGGGCACCCGTTATGATCAAGCCGTCGTAGTTTTTGTGGCTAATAGCCTCAAAATCCCGATAGAAATTATTCATATGATCGATAGAGGTATGCTTAGATTCTTTATCATGGATCCGCAGTAGATCTACATCCACCTGAAGTGGAGTGTTACCCAAAAGGCGCAATAACTGAGTCTCTGTCTCTATCTTATTAGGCATCAGATTCAATATCAGCACTTTCATCGGACGAATGTCCTGGTTAGCGGCTCGAGTCTCGGACATAACGAAAATATTTTCAGACTCTAAAATGCTTGCCGCTGGTAGATTATCAGGGATTTTAACCGGCATAAAACGCCTCATCTGTATCGTTTTAATTAAAGCAATAGTAGATAATACAAGCCTACCTTCTATATCCATATCGTCGTGCTATATAAATACATTGCCAGCATGAATAGAGATTAAACAAGTTTCAATCGATTATTCATCATCTATCCCCTAATCATACATTAAGACTTCTAGATGTCCATATGTCCGCTTAAAAATAACTGATTCAAAAAATATTTAACTATGCTATTTAAACTGTAGTGGAAAGTTATCTTTGCGGTTAATTCTGACCATTTCAATCAGACAAAAAAAAGCCCCGACGAGCGAGGCTTTAGGTTCAAAGTAAAATGTATGCTTTGTTAAGCTACATCATTACTGTAAGTAACTGTATTTTATAAATTTAGAACTTATATTTAACACCCACTTTTAACTGCCAAGCTGATTGATTGATATCATAAGTACTATAATTATCAGTATCAATGCCGTCTTGACCATAAGGAACGGAGTAAGTATAAACGCCAGTTTCGGCGTTATAGCTATGATCAACCAAGGTTTTACTACCGTAAGACTCATACTCAACAACACCCCAATCATCGTTCATTAGGTTAAGTACATTTTTTACATCAAAGTAAAGAATACCTTTGTGGTCTTCCAAGAACCCAGGTAGTTCTTGAGTAAAGCGGAAATCTAACTGATGTATCCAAGGTTGGTTATCAGTTCCTTTTCCTGCAATTCCCCCAGCATATTGACTCAAACCAATTTCATCGATTGCTGCTTTGAACTCTTCATAAGTTAATCCACCTGCATATTCAACATTGACATCATCGGCGCCAGTAGGAATATACGGTAGATAAGAACTTGAGTAAGCAAATGAACTTTGATCGCCAAAACCAGTGCTATTATATGAGCCTAGTACCCAAGTTAATGGACGACCTTCGCGAGCTTCATAGAACATGTTAAAGCTAGAGTTGTAACCTGCAATAAATTCAACATCGTAACCTACGCTAAGAGTGAAACGGTGCTTTGTTTCATAATAGCCTGATCCCATTGTCGTTCCATTACGATCTTCACCCACTATTGCGTACTGGTAGTTAGAGGTTGCAGTTGAAGATGAGCCTTGATTACCTTCATCAACTGAATTATACGCATAGCCTAGGCGCATGCTAAGCCCCATATCCCAGCTTTTGGCTAAAGTGAAGCTTAGGGTCTGGCTTGTACCATCTTCGTCTGCATTGGTTAGCATCAAGTCATAACGTGAAGTATTTCCACCTGCTCCATCATTGGCTAATGGATCCCAAGTTTCATAAATAACACGACCCGTATCGTCGGTTGTCATTTCACGACGCGCTAAGTCGACCCAAGCAACATCGTTTTCTTTTTGAATGTATAAAAACTCACCGCCGAAGAACCAGTCTTGACCCAGAGCACCCAAGTCCCAAGTACTGTCGAAACCAATACTTGCACGCCAATCTGACGGTAGCTCAAAATCTGGATCTAATGAGTTAGTGTTACCGTCACCGCCAACTAAGCCGTCTTGCGCTTCACTCGGTACTTGAGTTAAATCGGGCATCCCCCAAGCATCATTCCAGCCACTGTTATAACTGAGTAGACTGTTACCATCGTTAGAAAAACTATTCGCCATCCACACAGTAGGATAACCACCACTATAACGACCGACACCACCACGTAATGTGACATCGTCATTAAGCACATAAGTTAATCCTAAACGTGGTAACCAAATATCTTTTCCATCCATTGTACCGTTATTAGCAAAACCATAACGATCAACAAAATTCTGGTTTAGTGACGGCGAATCCGACATGCTTATCGTTTCGTAACGAACACCATAAGTCATTTCTAAGTCATAGGTAATATCCCAAGTATCTTCAACAAATAATGCCAGAGTATTAATGTTAAAGTTTGCAGCAACATCGTCTGAATTTCCTGATTCAGCATTTTGATAACGGAAACGATCTACGATGCCGTTTTCAAAATCATCAATAGAAGCAAAATCCCACGACCCCATGGTGTCTGTAGCATACACATTGAAGACTTCAAGGTTGTTATACTGAAAACCGAAACCTATATTATGGTCGTTTATGTAGTAATCACCCACAAAACGTATCTCTAAATTCTGGTTATCTAGCTCATTTGCATGGCGATTACGTTCGGTACCAAAGTTTACATAACCACTTTCTGTACCAACGATAATTTGACCTATGCCGATATCATCAACAGGATTTGAAGAGCTTGTGGTATCTTTATAAGCTAACTTTATTTCAGTGACAAAAGAGTCGCTCCAGTCACTGTACAACGTCGTAGCGTACGACTTTAAGTCTTCTTCTTTGTTGTACCAAAAGCTCGATAGGTTTAAATCATACGCATCGTCAGACACTCTATTGGTTACATTGCCAACGGTGCTTTGATAAGTGAACGAAGCACGATGATCTTCATTAATATTCCAATCAAGCTTTACTAATATTTTTTCATCTTCTTCTTGTGGGGTGGCACTATAAGTACCGATATCGTCTAAACCGTAAACATCTCTTGCTATGCTGTTGATGCGATCAACCTCATCACTGGTTATCACTGAATCATTGGCATAACCTGAACCTGCTGGCCCCCACTCTGCTGCTTGTGGCGCATCGTAACTCTCGTAAGAGCCAAAGAAGAATAATTTATCTTCGATCAGAGGGAAACCAATGGTTCCCCCAAAAGTCGTTTCTTCGAAATCTTGCTTGAGGGCTTCATCAGTATCTTGGTTCTTACCGTCGCCAGCCATACTGTCATTAGTCATTTCCCAAAAAACAGATCCCGATAATTCGTTAGTACCAGATTTAGTTACCACATTGACTTGTGCGCCAGAGAAACCACCAATCCGTGCAGAGAAGGGAGATGTGTTTAAGGCTACACTTTGAACAGCATCAATAGAGATAGGTGAACGTTGGGTTGGATAACCATTTGAGTTAAGACCAAAATCATCATTTTGAGACACTCCGTCAACAACAAAGGTATTAAAACGTGGGTTGATGCCCGCAACACTCATTGAGATACCATCGGTACCGACTACGGCCATTGGATTTTGACGTAAAACATCTTTAAGATCACGGTTCATGCCTGGAGAGTTAGCAATGTCTTTTTCGCCAAAATCAGAATTACTACCCGCACTGCGGTAGTAACTTGCATTACCAACGACCTCTATGCGCTCCAAATCAGATACAACTTGAAGGGTGCGGTTAAAACGCAATGTTTCACCGACGTTTAAAAATAAATCTTGTACCAAATCATCGGCAAATTTATCAGAATCGACTTTAATGATATAAGGACCACCAACACGAAGACCACGAGCAGCAAACTGACCATCAGCACCCACAG
>JBAHZX010000148.1:0-7840 GCA_037132815.1 Shewanella sp. | reverse complement strand
GTCAAAAGCCTGATTGATCCCTGTGACTTTTTTTACATTTAATTTTTAAGTTGATTTTATATGTGTTTGTATTCTTTAGCATCTTATGAAGTACACAGAAAAATAGAACTGTTAGGGCATTATAACCTTACATTTAAGTGTTCAAATTAATGATGCCACTACAGTTCTTAATACAAGGTTGAAAGTGTAAAAAACATCAACGTTTAAATAACAACTTAACTGGCTGTAATTTTATACTCTTGTACTTACTAGCTTAAAGCTATCCCATATAAAGACGGGGATTTAAACCAATTACTGCTGATGAATTAAATTTTAAAGCGATATGATTAAGAAACATCAGCTCCAGTGCTTCTTAATCAACTAAAACTTGAGCTAAACAAGCTAACGACCATCCTCGCCACGCCTAGCTTTAAAATCAGAATCTTCGAGCCACCTAGGCCAATCATCATTATTAGCGAGACGCGCTAAAATATCACCGATAAGCTGCAAATCTTGCTTCACGCCTCCCAGAGACCAGCGACTATCATATTCATCACTGCTTTTATGATATTTATGGGCAATATAATCGGGATCTGTATCACCTAAGCTCATAAACAGTAAGCCAGGTACACCTTGCTGAGCTAATGCAAAATGATCTGAGCGATACATCAAACCATTCTGCGGACGAGGATCGGCTTTAACATAACGTTGCAATGCCTTGCTGGCATCTTTTAGGTAGTTTTCTAGCTCAGACACGCCTTGACCGTAACCTAATATGTAATTCACGCCATCGTTGACATTCATGCCATCTATATTGAGAAATGCAACGATATTTTTTGTCGCTACTGGAGGATTATTAGCAAAATGCTTAGCACCAATTAGCCCTGCTTCTTCTGCGGTAAAACTGGTAAATAAAATATCTCGTTTAAAAGGTGTTTTATCTGCCTTTTCTTTAAAGGCCTTTGCGAGTGCGAGTACTCCGGCAACACCAGAGGCATTATCGACAGCCCCATTAAAAATCTGCTCATTACCTTTAGTATCTAACTTAATTCCCAGATGATCCCAATGAGCATGCATGACAAGCGTCTCATCACTCTTATTACTGCCAGGCAATTTGGCGATAACATTATAAGATTCTGCCATCACGATGGTATTTTTTAGCAACAGGTTAGCCTTGATTTTGAGATTGACGGCTTTAAATCCTAGCTTGCTGGCTGCGAGTTTTAAGGTGTCATAATTCAACTCGGCCTTAGCAAAAATTTTTCTGGCGACACCGTGCTGTATCCACCCCATTACCCCGACTTGGCCTAAATTATTGTTATCATCAATCAAGGTAAATTTATTGCCGGTATTCGAGTTTTGCACCACTCCCCACCCATAGGCTGCGGGAGCCGTTTCATGAACGATAAACACTCCTGCTGCACCTTGTCTGGCAGCCTCTTCATACTTGTAAGTCCAGCGGCCGTAATAAGTCATAGCATTGCCTTTAAACAAGTGTTCATCTTGAGTCGCAAAACCTGGATCATTGACTAAAATGATGACAGTTTTTCCCTTTACATCTACGCCTTGGTAATCATTCCAACCATACTCTGGGGCATTAATTCCATAACCGACAAACACCAGCTCACTATTCTTGAGTTCAACTTGATCGACAATTCTCTGAGTTCTGGCCGTAAACTGATCGCCTCGACTAAACGTTATTCCCTCTATGTTAAGAGTCATATCCGCATTGGAATTGATTTGGGCCAAAGGAACCGCTTGTAAATAACTGCCCTTATAACCAGGCTCCAAGCCCATGTTCTTAAATGAGTTAACCAAATATTCTAAGGTTAAAGCCTCTCCGGCAGACAAAGGGGCCCTTCCACCAAATTTATCACTCGCCAACACCTGAACATCTTGTTGATACTGATCGGCATTAAAGGAGAATTTGTCTTGTTGTGATACCGCTGGAAACACTAACAGAGACAAACAACACATGAGCCATAAAATGTATTTTTTCACCGCTAATCCTTTTATATTTTTGTTTTAACACTCTGGTAATAAGGTGTGCCACGCAGTAAAAACATAACACCTCTGAAACAAGGTCTCTTTAATTTAACGAGCAGAATTTATTATAAACTTAATGGGGTGCTATAACACCTAATCACTAAAATCGATAATTTAACTGGTTATAAATAAAGAAAAATCATAAAAAACGCTCCATATTGGAGCGTTAATATTCAAAAGTCTAAGGCTTGATTCAAGCCTCTTCTTGCCAAGGCTCTGCCATGTTTTCAAGCAGTACTGGAATACCATCGTTGATGGTATAAGCCAGACGATCAGCCTTACAGATCAATTGCTGCTTGGCTTTATTGTAATCCAGCTTTCCTTTACAGATCGGGCAAGCAACAATTTCTAATAATTTTATATCAAACGCCATCTGAGTTTCCTTGTTTCTTTTTCATGGCCCAGTGGACCTTGTCCATGAGATCTGATTCAAATTTTATGGGTAGCTTGGCATCAACCGCAAGATACCACCAGTTATCTTTTGCAAAATCGCGACACTTCACAGCATCTTTTTCTGTCATCAATATGGGGTGTTCACCCGCGATCTGGATTAGTGCATCTAGAGAGAACTTCTGATGGTCCTCAAAACCATATGTCTTTATTATGCTATGCCCTTGCTCATCTAAAGTATTGAAGAAGCGCTGCGGGTTACCGATCCCAGCGATGGCCACTGCGGGAGTCTTCTTAAATATATGCTTAGAAGATGGCAACACGGGGAAAACTCCTCGAGGCAGGAGTTCCATCTGTAGCTCATCATCCTCAGCTTGACCATTGACTAAGATAAAATCAACAGACTGAGCTCTCCAGCTTCCTTCTCGTAAAGGACCCGAAGGTAACAACATGCCATTACCGAATCTGCGTTCACCATCGAGAATGAGTAACTCTATGTCACGCCCAAGTCGATAATGCTGCAAACCATCATCGCTAATAATCACATCGACATCAGAGTCGGCAATCAGTTCTTCAGCTGCCTTCACTCTATCGGCCCCAATCACCATTGGCGCGCCAGTTCTTGCAACTATCATAACAGGTTCATCCCCCACCTCGGCGGCAGACATCTTTAGCTCGACTCTCTTTACACCTTCAAATTTAACCCCGTAGCCACGGCTTATCACACCTGGCTTTAGGCCATTTTTCCTGAGCAGCTCAATAAGATAAATGACAGTGGGCGTTTTACCACTGCCTCCCACAGTGATATTACCGACTATAATCACCGGTACAGCGAGGCTATGACTCTGTTTTAGGCCCAATTTAAATAGCCATCGCCTAATGAGACTCAACAGATAAAACAATAAGGTCAATGGCAGTAGACAGTACTTAAGTAGTCTAAAAATCAGACTTGTATCTTTATCTGGGTACCAAAGTTTATTGGCAAACGCTTGCATGAGTTAACGGCTAAACTGCATTTTATACAAGTTAGCGTATACACCACCTTGGGCTAACAGAGACTGATGATTGCCGCGCTCTATCACCATACCTTGATCTATTACCAAAATTTGATCCGCTGATTCGATAGTCGACAATCTGTGGGCAATCACTATCGAGGTTCGGTTATGACGCAGATTATCCAAACCTTGTTGAATGGCTTTTTCTGACTCAGTATCTAGCGCCGATGTTGCTTCATCGAGTATGAGTACCGGTGAATTACGCAAAATGGCCCGAGCGATAGCAATTCTTTGTCTTTGCCCCCCCGAGAGTAATACGCCATTCTCACCGACTTGTGTATCGAGACCTTCTGGCAGTAATTCGATAAACTCCCATGCATGTGCCAACTTTGCCGCCTCAATGACCTGCTCTTGAGTCGCTTCACCTGGGTATGCATAGGCAATGTTGTTACCAATGGTATCGTTAAACAAGGTCACCTGCTGCGAAACGAGGGCGACTTGACAGCGAAGGTTTTTGAGATCAAAGTCATCGATGTTGATACCGTCAAGCTCGATACTGCCCTCTTCTAGCCCGGTATAGAAACGGGTGATAAGACTCGCGATCGTCGATTTACCCGAACCAGAACGACCGACTAAGGCTATAGTCTGGCCCTGTTTAACTGAAAAATCGATTTTTCTCAGTGCAAGTTTCTCTTGATTTGGGTATCGGAAACTCACCTGATTAAAACTAAGACCACCTTTGATGCGATCGACTTTATAACTGCCATGATCGACTTCAGGCTGAGTATCTAAGAGTTCAAACACTGTGGTACAAGCTGCAATACCTCGCTGAAACTCGGCATTGACGCGAGTCAGTCTTTTGATCGGCTGTAACATGGCGAGCATAGCACCAAGAATAGTGGCGAATGTTCCCGCCGTTAGCTCCTCTTGCATACCCTCGAAACTCGCGGCATACAGAACAAAAGCTAGAGCAAAAGAGCCTATTACCATAACAAGAGGTTGGCTGATGGATTGTGCCAAAGCCAGTTTCATGTTTTGGTATCGATTTTGTTCATTAACCAATGCAAAGCGCTCAGACTCAACTTGTTGACCACCAAATGCCAATACATTTTTATGGCCTTTGATCATTTGTTCAGTAGCAGCAGTCACTCCCCCCATGGCCGCTTGTATTCGTTTAGATACCTTGCGAAAACGTTTACTGACTATAGTAATGATCAAGCCAATGATAGGGCCGATTACAAGGATACAAAGAGATAGTTTCCAAGAGTAGAAGAACATGATAGCAAGCATGCCTACCACAGTAATACTGTCTCTGACAATACTGATTAATGCACTCCCCGTAGCACGAGCAATCTGCTCAGTATCATAAGTGACTCGCGAGATAAGATTACCTGAATTTTCTCTATCGATGTAACTCACAGGAAGGGTCAAATAATGCTCGAAAACTTCTTGGCGCATGTCCATAATCAGACGTGCACTCATGAAAGAAATACAGTAGGTCGACAGGAAGTTTGCCAAGCCACGTAGGCAAAAAAGTACTATGACGACAATAGGTGCAATCATCAATACATCATTCGATGCATCAAAGCCCTTATTTGTGCCAAGATCAATATTGCCAACACCCGCTGATGAACTGACTTGACTTATCTGCCCACCGAAGCCGCTATCGATAAAGGGTTTAATCACAGCGATAAAAGTAGCATCTACTGCGGCATACATAAACAAGCCAAGAACAGCTAAACCAAACATGACTTTCAATGGTTTGATGTAACCCATCAGGCGCTTAAAGACGGTCCAGACTTCTTGATTCGAAGAGTTAGTCATTAACGAGTTATTCATAATTCAAAAAAGTATTCTACTCCGTATTGTTATTCTCACCAAACCTAAACAAGCGATTGTACCAAAAAGGCGCCAGATCGCCGCGATAAGTGCTTACTCGCCGTTCATCATGACGAAAAAGCACACTGATCTGGCCTACAATCCCAGTGACCAACACTTGTGATCCCCTTGACTCATAGCGTTCAACAACCTCTTTCTTAGGAAAACCATAGCGATTATTAAATCCAGCAGGAAACAGCACCAGTAAAGGGGAGACACGATCGATAAAACCAACAGTAGAAGAGGTACGACTACCGTGGTGCGGAGCCACTAAAACTTCACTAAACAAGTTTTGCTGGCTAGCCAAGAGCGCTGTTTCTGCCTTTTTTTCGATATCACCGGATAACATCAATTGATGGTAACCATCGCTCACTCTCAACACACAAGAACCGTTATTACCTTTTTGGGCAATCATAGGTGCCAATAGTTCTAGCTTCAGCCCTTGCCAAAGTAAAGACTTAGGTCTGCAATCGATGTCCGAGAACTCAGATATATCTGTGATAACTATGGCATTAGGAAAGCTGTCCATCAATAATTTAGCGCCGCCCGCATGATCATTGTCACCATGGCTTATCACCAGGTAATCTACAGAATCAAGTCCTTTGTATCTTAAGAACGGAAGAATAACCCTCTGGGCATAACTAAAATTAGCACCATAGGCGGCACCTGTGTCATATACCAAAGCCTGACCTGATTTCTCTATCACAGCGCTGAGCCCTTGCCCCACATCCAGCAGATGAAGTCGCCACTCATTCCGCTCTGAAAAGGTCTGTGTCAACACCGTGCTGGTTATCAAGGGCAAGCATAAGATTAATGAGACAAGCCGCCACCGCATCTGGGTCACTCGAAATAACAAGATCAAGCCCAATATAAAAAAGATCAGGCAAGATACGCTTTGACCCGAAACGCTTACCCATGCGCTGGGCAAAGATTCAATAGTGCTAAACCCGAGGCTCATAGGTAGTAAACTTATGTCTACTAAAGAAAAAACCTGAGGCAAGTTCACCGCAAAAACTTGCCCTAAAGTCCATATCAAAAAACATAAAAATGAGAGTGGGATAACCACCAAACTAAACCAAGGCACAAAAATAAGGTTGAACAGCAAGCCATAAACGGAAATCCCGCCAAAAAGCAATGCTTGTATAAGGCCCAAGCCCAAGCTCAGGCGCCACTGTACAGACCAAAATATGGCGAGTTTATTTTTCATATTCAGCCGATGCTTACTGTTAACTTGATGATCTAATCTACCCCTTGTCCTTTGAGATAATACAATGAAAATAATCCCAAGGGCCGAAAATGACAACCAGAAACCAGCACTCATGCAACTCAAAGGATCAAAGAGTAAAATAATAAAAAGAGCATAAAGCAGGCGTTCCCAGGAAGATGAGAAACGTTTCATAAGCCCCATGGTAAGTAAGAGGATTAACATGATGAGAGCACGTTGTGTTGGCAGAGAAAAACCTGCAAGGTAGGCGTAAGAGATGGCTGATACTGCCGATACCCCCCCTGATATGAGTATGTTTTTCCGGCTTAGGCTAGGCTTAAAACGTGCCAATAAAAACACCGAGATAAAAAATACCCAAGTCGTCACAACTGAAAGATGTAGCCCAGAGATGGCTATCAAATGCCCTGAGCCTGATACTCTTAATGAATGCCACCTTTCACTATCGATTAAACTCTTATCCCCTAGCAAGAGGGCTAACATCAGATCACCATGAGCAAAAAGGGCTAGCTCAGGCTTCAACCTCTTGACTATTTTACTGCGAAGGGATGCTGACTCTCCTAGCTTAGTGCCAGACTTCACACTCCCTTTCATCACTATGTGTCGACTCAGGAAACTTCGCTGCTGATTGTAACCGCCCTGATTTAACACATTGGTGATAGGTTTAGGCTTTACCACCCACTCCCATTGATCACCCACAGCCACATGAGGGGCTTTATTCCAACCCAGTCTGATTACTTTTGATACTAAAAATGTACTTTTTAAATTAGATTGGCGAATATCCATACTAACCCAGTCGCCGTTTGAGCCAACTAGTGCTATGATCTCGCCCCTCACGATGATGTTCTGCACTGAGTTCGTGGGGGCATCAACCCATAAAAGTTGAACATAAAGTGACATCCACCCTACGGCGAGTAGTACTCCGGCAATGACCGGAATTCGTTTCAGCACAATGATACCAGCAATAATTGAGGCCACAGATACTGGTGTTGATGGTAACCATGGCCACAAAAGACTGGATAAAACGGTGATGCTGAAGCCAAACATAAATCTATTCATACTGAATAAGTAAAGACACTAATTACAATCTATGCCAAAAAAATTCATCGAAAAGTTTATGCCTAAAGTCGAGACACTGCAAAATCACAAATACTTGCAGATGTTCGGCAAACTATTACATAAAGAAAATTTATGGGCACTCAATCATCGTTCAGCCCCAGCAGCTTTCGCCATCGGCCTTTTTGTCGCCTGGCTTCCCATGCCATTTCAGACGGTACTAGCGGCGGCCCTTGCCATTATTTTCAATTGTAATTTACCTATAGCAGTCACC
>JBAHZX010000136.1:0-6847 GCA_037132815.1 Shewanella sp. | reverse complement strand
AGCTGACCCTTTTAGCATGCATATCATGACCAAAGAGTTCATCTATGTGATTATGTATAAGTGTTCCATTTATCATATGCAAAATTGAAGGTAATTGACTTATTTCTGCTTATTGTACTCTGAAAGGCCCACTATAGCTGATTATTATGAGGGGGTGCTTAAGGGTTGAATGCGGATATACCGCCCCCTTATATCAATTAAATGGATATAAGGATGATAATAAGTCCTGACACAGGGGGCGTTATTTTGATGGTTTTATTTATGTCTTTATATATTCTACTTTGTTTCATTCCCATTTTTAGTTTTTGACTCTAAACTTAAATATGGTCTTCTGTATACAATCCAGTATGCTAATCCAACAAATAATCCACCGCCTATTATATTACCAATTGTAACTGGAATAAGATTATTAAAAATAAAATTAGGAATCGTTAAGTCAGAAAACTCACTCGCCGTATGTCCAGTCATTTCCCAGAATTCAGGGCCTGCAAAGTTTTGAATAATAATTCCTGTTGGGATCATAAACATGTTGGCGATACTGTGCTCAAAACCACAGGCAACGAACATGGAGACAGGGAAAATCATGACGAGTACCTTGTCGGTATTACTTCTACATGAGAAGGTCATCCATACTGCGAGACAGACGAGGAGGTTACATAAAATACCTAAAGAAACAGCTTGAATAAAGCTATGGTGGATCTTATGTTGGGCGACTTTCATCGCATTAATCCCCCATTCACCACTATGACCTAAGTAACTTCCGGCTAACCAAATTAAGATGACAAAAAAGAAGGCTCCGGCCATGTTGCCAAAGTAGACGGTCGTCCAGTTTATAGCGAGTTGGGTATTAGTAATACGGTTACTTGCCAGGGCTACAACAGTTAAAACCGTTGAGGTAAATAGTTCTCCGCCACATACGACGACTAAAATTAATCCTAAGCAGAATGCTAAACCTCCTACGAGCTTGGTCATTCCCCAAGGAGCGTCGGCTGCACCTGTGGTTACTGTGATGTAGAAAACAAATGCGATAGATATAAATACTCCCGCAGACATCGCAAGGAAGAAGACTTGAAAAGGTTTTTTGGTGACTTTAGCCACACCGACCTCTTCAGCTTTTTTGGTCATTTCATCCGGAAGTAACGGATCGAACGGATTATTTTTATCCATATTGCCCCCTCCTTTAGGTTGCTTTTATGGGTTGATTATCTACCTAACAGAACTTAAGGTTTCGTTGACTTTATTTCCCCATAACTCACATTTTAACGTTTATAATCCCCGTTTTTTTGAGTAAGCTATCAGTAATTTATTGTCATTCATATTCTAGAAAGCAATACCAGTGCCAGTCTTACCATTATTGTTTTAGACTTTGTTTTTTAACGTAAAAGTCATATAAGTATTAATTAGTTCTATTCAAACGATAGAAATGTCGACACTAATGTCGATTTGTTTTCGCTGAAGATGACATCATATGTTGCTACTCGCTGTAATGTTATGAATATCAATTTTATTGAGGTTATATATAGTCACTTATTACTGAGAAATATAATGTGGGTTGGGTATGAGCATTTTCTATGAAAAAATAGTGACTAATATATAGATGATCCCTATTGTAGCCTCCAGTGTAATAGCATCCATGTGTTATCTATTCGAATGTGTAATTAATAGTCATTATATATACAAAATAATGACCTTGGGCACATTTATTGTATATATAAATAGTTAACTAAGTTTGCTATTTATATATATTTATAACTTAGTGTTATATATTGAGATCTAGTTCAAATTATTATGTGTTTTATTCTATTATAGTTATTTAAGTTTCAGGAAGTAGATGAGGTCTGGTGGCCTTCTCGGTCTTCAAAACCGATGTGAGTCTAATAGGCTTTGGCTGGTTCGATTCCTGCCTCTTCCGCCAATTTTTAGTTTAGTGATGATTGTGGCAGTTTGGGAGTGGATCTGTAGTAATTAAGCTATTTTGCATGTTACTGCTGTTTTAACTGTGCATGAACTTCGACATGTTTTTAAGGAGTGCATGTGATATTTACTCAAAAAATAAACTATCGTCTTCCTCAAGTTGAGCAGCTGTTACAACAAGAATTTTTATCTTCTTTTATCGAAAAGTTGAGTCGGCCAGTTGTCACAGAGGTGATCCGTAATCACTTCGCAAAAATCCGTCAATCAAAATCCTTTAAAGAGCTGGGGTGTGATGGCATCAATATTCCCCAAGCGCTGACTCTACACTTAAATGGTTTATTACTTCAGCGTCAAACTGCTGTGATTAACGCCACTGGGACCATTATTCATACCAATCTGGGCCGGTCACCTATAAATCCTGAATTATGGGATGCTGTAAAAGGGGTTAATACCGGTTATAACAACCTGGAACTGAAGTTATCCGATGGCAAACGTGGCCAGAGAAAGGGTCTGCTTAATACCTTAATCTCAGCTCTGACGGGGGCTGAATCTGGGCTGATCGTTAATAATAATGCCTGTTCTATCTATCTGTTGTTACATGATTTAGCCAAAGGCAAGGAGGTCATAGTCTCTCGCGGTGAACAGATACAGATTGGTGGCGGCTTCCGTATTCCGGATATTTTAGCCCTGTCTGGTGCAAAGTTGGTTGAAGTCGGCACGACTAATATTACCACTGCAGACGATTATATTGATGCGATTACAGAAAATACTGCGATGGTATTGGTTGTTCATCAGTCTAATTTTGCGATTCGTGGTTTTACTAAGTCTGCGGATATTAAGGAACTAAGTCGTCGTTTGCCCAAAGAGGTTATCTTGGCGGTTGATCAAGGGTCTGGCGTGACGAGTGAAGATCATTTTCCTGAAGAGAAGTCAGTGATTAAATATATTTCTGCGGGTGCCCACCTCGTCTGTTTTTCCGGTGACAAAATTATGGGGGGACCACAAGCTGGCATCATCTGCGGGCAAGCTTCTCTTATCCAGCATTTAGAAAAAAACCCTATGATGCGAGCATTTAGGCCTAGTAGAGTTGTCCTTTCACTGTTAGAAGAGCTACTTGTTCGTAAGCTTAATGGGCTGGAGAGTGGCAAAGGGATCTCGGAGCGACTCGTTTCACAACTTTCAAGCACATCGACTAAAGCGGACAAGTTAACTCAACGGTTTCCCAATCATATAGAGAAATGCTCACTAAAGGCGGTTGTCGGTGGTGGCTCACTTCCTGATATTGACTATGCTTGTTGGGGTGTGATTCTAGCTGGTGATCCTCTCAAGTTAAGTCATGAGTTAAGACTGATAAATACACCGATAATTGGTGTGATACAGAGAGACAAATTTATTTTGAACCTTGCTAGTGTCACCGATGCTGATTTTGAGTTACTCATGGTTTTGCTAGAAGATTATTTTTTTCTTGAGGGGGAAATTATTGAAGGGAAGCCTAGAGTCGAACAAGTGAAATCTGTTGTGTAAAGGAGCCACAATGAAGCGTTTATCTAAAAAAGTGGCTAAAGAATTACCATCACAGTTATCTGAGCAGTTTGTTATTGCCATGGCTGGTCACGTTGATCATGGAAAAACTGCATTAATACATGCATTAACAGGGATCATGACGGCACGTAGTTTCGAGCAAGCCTGTGGCATGACTCAAAACCTGGGATTTGCTCACTTTACTGGCAGCAACGGTCAACAGATTGGTGTGATCGATGTACCTGGTCATGAACGTTATATTCGAAATATGGTTGCAGGACTTTGGAGTATCGAGTTGGTGGTGTTAGTGGTTGCGGCTAATGAGGGGTGGATGCCAATGACTCAGGCACATCTTG
Source organism: Shewanella sp. (assembly GCA_037132815.1). GTDB lineage: Bacteria > Pseudomonadota > Gammaproteobacteria > Enterobacterales > Shewanellaceae > Shewanella. Next base: position 3,056 of record JBAHZX010000136.1, on the reverse strand, counting down.
AAGTGGCTAAAGCTATGGGTAATTGTTCTATCATCATCTGCATCACTAAGAAAGATTTGGTTGACGATGAGCGGCTTTTAGGGTTAGAGGATGAGTTACTTGAGCGAGTTATGGATTGCTGTGATGAGGTGGCTGAAGTTATTTGTGTATCGGTAGTTAGTGGTGAGAATATTGAGTTACTTAAACAGCTGATTTGTCAGCAATTGAGGATAATAGCAGATTCAAGAGAGATTTATGTTAATTCAAGTGTTCAGGGTGTTAATCATCAGGAACAGAAAAATGCTAAAGCCCACTTATATATCGATAGAAGTTTTAGCGTTAGCGGAATCGGCACGGTAGTAACGGGCTCACTTGTTGGTGGCAGTTTAGAAGTTGGCAGTCATTTAACCTTGATGCCTAAGGGGCAAAAGGTGAAGGTGCGAAGCCTTCAGGTATATCATCAGGCAGTGGAGAACACGAGTGCGATATCTAGGGTTGCAGTGGGCATAAAAGGGGTTAAATGTAAAACTATTTCTCGCGGTGATTGTCTGGTTGTTGATCCGCAAATGCACAGTGCGACAAGTGAGGTTGTGGTGCGCTTAACTAGTATTCCTTCTAAGCTGAAAAACTGTCAGGTTGAGGTCGCTATTGGGAGTTGGCATGGTGTGGGGCAATTGATTAAGATTTCACATACCCAACTGGTGAGAGTTAAGTTTAACAGTAAGGTCTGTTGTCACTTCTCTCAATCTATCGCTTTCATTCAACATGGAGGCAGTAAACTGATCGCCAGTGGCCATTGTGTCTGGTTAAATGAAATCGAACGTTGGCAGAGACGAAACCTGTATACCTTACTCGATGCCTTACCTGAAACGATAAATGATTCCCATAAAATTCAGCTTCAACTGCAACTAAAGGGCTATATTGTTCGGAGTGATGAGCTAGAGTTACCGCCACAATTTGAGTATATTAATCTGGGTGAGCTTGCTGTATTAACGTCATGGTACCAAGAGACAGAAATATCAATATTATCGTTACTCAAACAAGCTTCTGCCGCATTCTCAAGTACTGAACTTGCAAGTCAGTTACGGATTAATATCATGGCTCTTACTGAGGTGCTTCAGCAGCTCAAACAGCAGGAGAAAATCCATCTCAGTTATGACTGCTGGCTTATGGGTAGTGGCAGTAGTGAGGATGATCTTTGTATAGAGAGTCAAGCACTGCTTAATCAGATCCGTGTAGCGGATCGCGAAGGATATATTTTATATAAACAGGCCAAGCCAGCTGTTAAGAAACAATTAAAAAATCTAGTAAGGCTGAAGTATGTCACCCAGTTAGAAGATAATATTTATTATGATATGGCGTTATATAATCGTTTAGTTGAAAATATTTTAAAGGGTTATAATAAAAACGATAGGCTGAGTGTGTTAGATATTAAACAGCGTTCTAAATTAAGCCGAAAATATGCGATTCCATTAGTAAATAAGATGGAGAGAGATGGCTGGGTAAAAAGAGATGAGAATGAGAGGATCGTATTGAGAATTTTATCTTAACATCTAACACTTGTTAATCAATGCTGCTGATATGTAAAAGCGAAGTGGTTTTTTGGATCTGTTTTTACTATATTAATTTTGTAACTCCTTCTGCAGTATATTCTCATTTTACTTCAAGGTGCAGGTTTCAGAACAGTCTAAGTGCTGTTTCTTAGTCACATTTCATAGCACCTTACCTGCAGCCAACATTTATTTAGCTAAACGATAGCCTGACACTTGAGATTGCAACGTATCCCAGCCTTCCAAAATAGTCGACCCACTCGCCATACCGGTTCTTTTGCTATCGGTAAAACCACCTAATTTCGCTATGGATATATAAGCCCATTTCATACTAGGAGCGCTTTTACCATCATGGTCATTAACCTTATAATGTTGCTGTAAAACTGTCCATTCGTCCTCTTCAAGTACCTTGTCACAACTCTGATTTTTCATACCGATAGCTTCATCGATAAGCCCTTTCTTTCTTAAGTATAACGATAAGCTCATTACTTCTCGCAGTTGCAGTAACCTCTCTTGAGGCTCGATTAACGGGTTTTCCTTTGCTATTTATCATGCATTTTTGAGAGATGTTGATAGTGTAACGGCCCAGTTTAGGCTACTCCGCGAGGTGTTCTAGCCGTTTTTTATCTGTACCAATAATCTTCCTAAGATGCTTCGCTCTTACAACGAAACGTTCTTTATGCTGCTGTTTATCTTGTAAATAACTTAAAATGTCAGCTTCTCGATCACAGACTGAGATCACTCTAGCCATGGTATCGCCTAAGCGCTGACGACAGAAATAGGATGCATCAGGCCATTTGCCACTTTCTTTTTCATCTGCTTCACTAATATCGTTAGGACGGCACCACCAATCTTGGTGAATGAGGCCTAAAGTACGGGTCGTTTTGCTATCGAGTAATAAGGTGGTGTGCACCCACCAACCACGAGCTTTATCGGTCGTTGTTCTCAACTTCCCCAGTGTTTCCGCCACTTGATGTTTTTAACTTAACGAGGTGGTATCTTCTAGCGCCAATATTTCAGGCACATCCTCTACTAAAGAGGCTGTATGCATGGATCCTGCTGCTCGGATCATCTCTGGTGAAATTTTATTATTACGGGTCAATCTGTAGGAGCCTTCTAGTTCTGCTTCATTTCCATAGCATGAATTCGCGATAGACTTACCGCTGCGACTGGCCATATTAGCGCAAGTACTGATTAAGCGTTCGGTTCTACGAGCATCACCTAATTTAGCATGCTGAAAGTGCTCGCGTGACCATTTTTCTGGATTGAATATTGACAAAATATTAATCTAAGTGTTTGAAGTTACTTGATCTGATCATGGTTTCATCAAAAAGTTCAATTTATAATATTTGTGTAGAAGAGTCAGGGGCTAAGCCAACCCTTTTATTGTTACTAGCAGATCCAAAATAGACGTTATACTAAACTCGCCAGCATCTCATCTGAGTATTGCACTAGTGCTTTACCATCACGTACTAATTCCACATAGTTTGGATTAGCAATAAAAGGCCTGCCTATGGCTAACAGATC
>JBAHZX010000124.1:0-13096 GCA_037132815.1 Shewanella sp. | reverse complement strand
GAACTAAGATAAACATCATTGCCAAATGACAAGTGACAACAAGTGCTACCACCAAAAACCAAGAAGTCCTGCGCTCATTGGCTACAATCTTTACATGTTGGTTAACTGATAAACTAAAGGGTCTAAGATCATGGTTTAACTCTTGAGGTTCAACGGCAGCCTCAAACTGAATTTCGAGATCCACGGCCCACCTATCCGCCTTTATCTTTTTTAGTCCTACCTTACTTCCAAAATGCTTTATTTTAAACACTTTCAATAACTTAACCTCTATAACTTTTACTGCTTTAATAACCGACATGCTTTGGTATAGGAAGATAGAATCAGTTATTCACAAATTTCAAGTTCTCACACTATCTGTCAAGGTAAGCTAATGGTAAGCCAGTATATACCCGTTCTACTTCAAAGTGCAGGTTTCAGAGTAGACTGAACAAGTCCAATTCAAGGCGTATTGTTAAAATAATGATGCTCCCTTATAAACCACGGGGTTCAAAAAGGTGCAATACAGAAGTAGAGTGGATATCGATACAAAAAAGCCCCAACTTTCGTTGAGGCTCACTGCAAATTCTCAAAGAGAATAATGGTACCCGAGGCCGGACTTGAACCGGCACGCCTATTAAGCGAGGGATTTTAAATCCCTTGTGTCTACCGATTCCACCACTCGGGCAAACTCGTTGACTTTGATAAAACGTATTATCGGTAGTTAATACTGTGTCATTAACACTCATCAAAATCTAATATGGAGGCGCGACCCGGAGTCGAACCGAGATCGACGGATTTGCAATCCGCAGCATAGCCATTCTGCCATCGCGCCAATTTTTAATAGCTTACAAGATACACTTATTGATATAAGTAAAGAATCAACGAAGCTAATGTCGCGATCTTAATTGGAGCGACATATCGGGTTCGAACCGATGACCTATACCTTGGCAAGGTATCGCTCTACCAACTGAGCTAATGTCGCTTTATATCAATAATCTTACTTGATCGTAAGTTCTTTCTTAAGAAGATTTCCCTTAACTGCGGAATGGCATTCTACCGATTTACTGCCGATAGTCAATCATGAAAATAGTGATCAATGTCCTTTTTGAATTGACTGATGATAAAACGGACATTGTGATTAAAAATAGACAAAATTCTGTGTAATCAATATCAATTTTTGAGTTAATATAAAAAACCTCCCATGAAGGAGGTATTTTATATTAATCACTCAATGAGGTTTTTATTCTCAGTTTGGCAATGACTGATAGTTAAGTTCAAGCATTTTCTGCATGACACCAACAACCTGACAGCTGTAGCCAAATTCATTGTCATACCACACATAAAGAATGGCACGATTACCTTCAGCAATAGTAGCGTGTGAATCGACAACACCAGCATAACGAGAACCCACTAAATCAGATGAGACTATTTCTGTTGATTCAGTAAAGTCTATTTGATTCTGAAGCTCTGAATGCAGTGACATATCTCGCAGGTATTCATTGACCTGCTCTTTATTTGTCTCGCTTTCTAGGTTCAAAGATATGATGGCCATAGACACGTTTGGTGTAGGAACGCGGATGGCATTACCTGTTAGCTTACCAGCAAGAACGGGTAAGGCTTTAGCAACCGCTTTAGCGGCACCAGTCTCTGTGATCACCATATTTAATGGAGCACTACGTCCACGACGATCTGCACTATGGTAATTATCAATTAAGTTTTGATCATTCGTATATGAGTGAATGGTCTCTACATGTCCGTTGCAGATGCCATATTTATCATTCATGGCTTTCAATATTGGAGTGATAGCATTAGTGGTACAGCTTGCTGCTGACACTATTTTATCTTCACTCTGAATATCTGATTCATTTACACCATAAACAATGTTTTTAATTTTACCTTTAGCGGGTGCTGTAAGTAGGACTTTAGCAGTACCTTTTGACTTAAGATGAAGACCGAGTCCATCTTCATCTTTCCAGATCCCAGTGTTATCTACCACTAATGCATCACTGATACCATACTGAGTGTAATCCACTTCATCTGGAGAGTTAGCATATATCACTTGAATATACGTACCATTGGCTATAATGGCATTGTTCTCTTCATCGACTTCAACCGAACCATTAAATGGACCATGAACTGAATCTCGTCTGAGTAAACTTGCACGTTTCTCTAAATCACCCTTACGACCTCCACGCAGCACGATGGCGCGAAGACGAAGTTTATTACTAACTCCCGTTCTTTCTATTAACAAACGAGCAAGTAATCGACCGATACGACCAAAGCCGTAAAGCACAACATCTCTGGGGGCTTGAGTATCTTCATGATCGATAGCAGGTGCAAGCTCACGGCTCATATAAGCTTCTATATTACTTTCATCATCATGTTCACGCCAATAATTGATAGCCAATTTGCCTATATCAACCTTACACTGTTTAACCGCCAGTTTGCTCAGTGCTTCAACGAAAGGAAAACTTTCACGCAACCTTAGTTTATAGCCCACGAAACGTCGAACCAGACGGTGTGACTTGATGATCTCAATGGTAGAGGCATTGAGTAGCGGCTTACCGTATAAAACGACTTCGACACCTTGATTACGATATAACTTACCTAGCAAGGGCTGCATAGCCTCTGCCATTTCGAAACGTTCTTGCCAGCTTTGCAGGTGTTTGTCAGCGCTCATTTACAGATCCTTTATCTCACTTTTCCAATTTTATTTTCAGAGATGCTTGAGTAACAAAAAGAAAGACCAATAATCTAATTGATAATGGGGGAAAATTCCCTGTTGGTCGGCGACATTGTAATGAAAAGTCGCCTTTCAGGCTAGCAAGTTATTTTTTGTAATAACTGTAATTTTATTATCAATACTTTCACTTTATAGCCTATATTTATAAGAATTTTGTATTAATTACATCATTCATAAGCTTTATTGCATTTTCAAGCCGATTTGCTTGTGATAATCAACCAAATACAGCAACGATTTGTAGAAATAATTCTGAATTTGGTTGTGGTCTACATAAAGATAATTAATATAAATATGACTAAATTTGAAAAAGAGATAAACAGGAACTCAACGAGTCGCCTTGAATTGACCTTGCTTTAATCTATATGGGTTTAATTCCTCGCAGCTTGCTACGGGGTTGTTGACTTGGCATGCATACTGTAAATAGGACTTGCTGCTTGAAAATCAGCATATAATTAGACGATATTTTTTACTATTTCGGGTCGCTTTTTACTATCAGAAATGTGATGCCGACAGTCAAATTAAATTTTTCTCGAGGTGCTGCTATCCCGTTGGGCAATGTGTGCCATATTGAAAGATTTTTACAAAGCACATACTTATTTTTGTAAAAATCATGACCGATGTAGAAATAAATATGAAATTATCAGGTCTAAATGGCTTTTACAATGGATATTACTTGACGGTAGCTGTCAGTTTGGTAATTTTACAACCAGAAGATAATTTTACATTCACTAGAGGGATATCAGATGACTATCCGCGTAGCAATTAACGGTTATGGCCGTATAGGTCGAAATGTTTTACGTGCACTTTATGAAAGCGAAAAGGATTATCCAATCCAGATCGTTGCACTCAATGATCTTGGCGATGCATCAATCAACGCTCACCTGACCAAATATGACTCTGTTCATGGTCGTTTCAACGCTAAAATCGATCATGACGATGAAGCCATCTATGTTAACCAAGATAAAATTTTGACCTTCTCAGAAAGAGATCCATCTAAATTACCTTGGGCTGAGTTAAAAATTGACGTGGTATTTGAATGTACTGGTATCTTCACTTCTAAAGAAGCTGTACAGCCACATTTAGATGCAGGAGCTAAAAAAGTCCTTATCTCTTCACCGGGTAAAAATGTAGATGCCACTGTTGTTTATGGTGTTAACAATAAGGTTATTACCTCTGATATGACAGTTATCTCGAATGCCTCTTGTACCACAAACTGTTTAGCGCCAATGGTAAAGCCGTTAAATGATAAAATTGGTATCGAGTCAGGCTTAATGACAACGATTCACTCCTACACAAACGATCAACGCCTATCTGATGTTTACCACACCGACCTACGCCGAGCTCGTGCTGCTGCGATGTCAATGATCCCAACTAAAACTGGCGCTGCAGCCGCTGTTGGACTTGTACTTCCTGAGCTTGCTGGTAAATTTGATGGATTAGCAGTAAGAGTTCCGACTGTTAACGTGTCCTTGGTTGACTTAACATTCATTTCAACTCGGAAAACTTCGGTAGAAGAGATCAATGCCATTATAGATAGTGCGGCATCACTATCGCCAATGAATGAGGTGTTAGCCGTCAATAATGAACCATTGGTTTCTATTGATTTCAACCACAACCCATTCTCATGTAACTTCGATGCAACTCAAACCCGTGTCAATGGACGTTTGGTTAAAGTGATGGCCTGGTATGACAATGAATGGGGCTTCAGTAACCGCATGCTAGATAATGCCGTTGCATTGATGACTGCAAAGTAATCTAAACTAGTTTTCGAGAAAGCCAACCTTAGTCGTTGGCTTTTTTTGTTTATAAATATCTCGGAGACCCATTTACATTAGTCTAGGTTCCGGTAAAAATATGTCACCATTTACACTCTTCAGTCTGCCTTTAATATGTCTCTTGTTTTCGTACTCGTAGAACCTACTCGCTCAGCTAATGTCGGTGCTGCCGCCAGAGCAATAAAAACCATGGGTTTTGAACAACTTATTTTAGTCAATTCAAGTCTACATTTAGAGAAAGAGGCCCACTGGCTTGCACATGGTGCCACCGATATATTGGAACGAACCTTAGTCGTCGATTCAGTTGCTGACATTCGGTCACAATATGATCAGCTGATAGCAACCACAGCAAGGGTGAGAAGTACACCTAGACGATATTTAACACCTAATGAGCTCAAAGATACTTTATTACAGCAATCAGGAGCAGTTAATAAAATAGCCTTGCTCTTCGGTAGAGAATCCAGTGGTTTGTCTAATAACGAGCTTGAATTATGTGATCTTTTTTCCTATGTTCCCCTCATAAACAATTACCCCTCTTTAAACTTAGCTCAGTCTGTCATGGTCTACAGCTACGCCATGAGCGAGGTCATCAATCACCTTACAAGTAACCCCATTGATGCCCAAGAGGGACAACTGCTGGCGTTAAAGCATAAAACCCATACATTATTGCAGCAACTCGATATCAAGGATGACATAAAGCTATGTCGATGGTTACTCGATGGTATAAGTTTACTCAGTGATAGAGACTGTAAAATGGCGCACCAACTACTCAATGATATTGGCAGAAAATTGAACGCCAATAAGGGTCATGGATAAAAAGTAAATTTTCAGTGATTAAGGTAAACATCAAATTCCAGCCCATTACGAGCAATAAAGTGAGCATATCGGACACCAAGCTTGAACTTCTGAAATGATCCCAGTACTAAATTGAGTCAGAGTATTTAATAAATACTGTTGGATACTGGATGTTGAAGGTTTGTTCTAGAATGGACAACGACGTATTTTGACTGCTATTATTGAGTCTATCTTCAAACTCAATAATAAATGTTTCAGTGTCGATTTTCTGTTCCTAATCGACATGATTTTTAGCACCAAATAAGCAAAATAAGATAAACGCTTAAAACCTTTTGATCCTCACTACTTTCATCACTTCAATTTCAAATCCCGCCACTTTCTCAGTCTCTGGATAATAAGTCATGTTAACGCGATTTCCCTTAAGGCACTTGAATTTTTTAGGCCGTCTGAACTTAAATGGTGCATCACAACCCTCTATCATCACAGTATGCTGTACCCACTCCTCAACGTCTCTTTGAGTATGAGAGATAATCTTTACCCCTTCTGAGTGTACTAGTTTGTCATGTGTGGTGAGCATCTTATCTAAGTTCGATTTCATCTTGTCCCCCTGTAGAGCAGTCACACATAATAGCAAATATGGAGTGCGTTCGCACTAAAGAGATCCAATATCAAACAGATAAATGCTGAACTAAACCCTCATTATCAGTAAATGGACACCGCATCGACGGTCTTATTTAAACCCACAGACTGATAGTGAAAGGTACGGTAAAATCCAAGTACAGGTTATAACTACTGGGCAAGGCTAATAGTGCCTATATCTAACACCTTGGCAGTAAGTCCACAGGCTCCTTGACCAGCCAGTTGAATATCTGTCACACATGACCCACACCATTAAACTGAATGATTGTTGTTTTTAGATAGCTTGGTTCTTGATTTCGCTACTATTGCAAAATAATTTCTGATCTAACACCAACCATTGACCATGACTCTATATAGCTATACCCGTTCAACTTCAAAGTGCAAGTTTAAGAGCAGCCTGAGCAGATCTGATTCAAGGCGTATTGTTGAAATAATGCTGACCCCTTATAAACCACTTCTTTCAAAAGAGTGAACATAGAAGTGGATTTGCTCAGGCGCTCCCATAGAATGGGGTTATAAAGTAATGCTGCTTAACATTAAGTGGCATTACTTTAGCAAAAGATCCGCAGACAACATTATAGAAAATGTAGACTTGCAACTTAATCAGAGCAAAATGGGCTTTTAGACTCAATCAACATTCGTACACCAGAAACAGGATGCTCAAAACATAGTTTTGATGCATGTAACATTAAACGACTAGACATAAAGTATGCTTCATCTGTCGCGTACAAATCGCAGCCTAAAATAGGATGGCCCAGATGCTGACTGTGTAATCTCAGTTGATGGGTACGACCCGTTACAGGCTCGAATTCAACCAGAGATACTTGCCGATCCCCAGCCCTAATATCATCGAGATAAAAATTATCATCAACAGCCTGAATATATCGTGATAACACCCGAAACTGTGATTGTGCAGGCTTACCTGTGTCTTGACATAGCTTCATCAGAGGGAAATTATCGATATCTTTTGCTATACCGCAGTCTATCAAGCCGAAGTCAGAATCAAGACTTCCATGCAGTAAGGCTGTATAATATTTACTGACTTTCCTGTCACTAAACTGCTTGCATAGCAAAGCAGTTATCTGTTTATTCATGGCAAGTAACATAATACCAGAAGTGCCAAAATCAAGACGATGGATCAAGGTACAATTTGGATATTCCTGAACTAATCGATAATGAACCGAATCGATATTTAGCGGATGCTTACCCGATAAACTCAGTAAACCGGTAGGCTTATCAATCACTAAAATATGTTCATCTCGAAAGAGAACATTAATCTTATCGAGACATTTGGTCACGATAAAAGGGGCTACTTGTGGCTGCATAATGTCTACAAATTGCGCTTGTTCGTAAATAAAACTCAGATATTACCTAATATCGTCCTCAGACTAAAGCGTATCATCCACCAAAAATCCGTTCCACTCCTTTAGAGTTCAAAGATAATCATTATAAATTTAACTTTTGATTCTGCCGTGAGTAGTGATTAATATAAACTCAAAGGTGGGGGCCTGTAAAATAGGGAAAACCCGCCCTTTTGTTATCACCTCAAGCAGACCGTTTACTATTAAAAGGTACAATTTATAACGAACTCTCGCTCGATAAACACTTAGAATAAGGTCGCGGCTGCTCACGGCATATCCTTATTGGTTAGGTCACTGGATTCCAGCTAAAAATATCTGCCGGAATGACGAAAAATAATAACCAAACCAAAATGAACCAAGGTAAAACGTATTCAGTCTTCATTTAAAGACTCGCCAGTTTTGGCAGTTCTCACATAGATAGCATTTATGAAATCAACAGCCGGCGTCTCACAGACACTTTTCAAAGTAAAATGGCACACGCCAGACAGGATAGGTAATAATGAAGTTGCAACCTTCAAACACACATTCTCATGTGAATCATGCTGATGTTATTGGGATTATTATCTATACCATTATAGCGAGTTGAGCGGCTTGTCTGATGGCTCGTTTCGCATCCAGTTCGGCCGCAACATCCACACCACCGATAAGATGAACCGGTAGACCAGTGGCTTGCATTTCTTCGAGCAAGGTACGATTGGATACCTGACCGGCACACAGAACCACATTGTCCACGGCTAATATCTCATCTTTATTGTCAATCGATATATGTAAACCCTGATTGTCGAACTTAAGATAGTTGACACCATTTCTCATTTTTACTTTATGTTGTTTGAGCACAGAGCGATGGATCCAACCCGTGGTTTTACCCAGATCTTTACCCATCTTAGTGATTTTACGTTGCAGTAAGAAAATTTCATGTGACTCAGGTTCGCTCTCCAAATCATGACTATCCTCGAGGAGCCTTAACCCCCCTCGGTGTTTATACTCTTTATCTATTCCCCATTGCTTTAGCCATTTGTCGGGTTGTAAAGTTGAGGATTGCTTCTCACAAATAAAATGAGCCAGATCAAAACCAATCCCGCCGGCACCGATCAAGGCGATGCGCTTACCTAAGCTCACCTCACCTTTTAGCACTTGTTGGTAATCTACGACGCGAGGATCATCAAAGCCATCCAAGTTTAACGCTCTTGGCACCACACCCGATGACATTACAATTTCATCAAATTGTTCATTTTGAATCACAGAGGCATCTAAAAGGGTATTGAGTCTTAATTCGACCTTATTAAGCTTCATCTGCGCCTTGAAGTAACGAATAGTCTCGTCAAACTCCTCCTTCCCTGGGATTGTTCGGGCAAGATTAAACTGGCCACCGACTTCAGATTTAGCCTCAAATAAAACCACATCATGGCCGCGAATAGCGGCATAAATAGAAAAGGCCATGCCAGCCGGTCCGGCTCCCATAACCGCAATACGTTTCTTTTTATCCGTCAGAGTGAAATTAAGCTCAGTTTCATAGCAGGCTCTAGGATTAACTAAGCAAGTGGAACGCTTGCGTGCAAACACATGATCTAAACATGCCTGATTACAACCAATACAAGTATTGATAAGCTCCGGCGTATTCGCTGCTGCTTTATTGACAAAATCCGGATCGGCTAAGAAAGGTCTCGCCATAGACACCATATCAGCCTGACCCGATGAGAGAATCTGTTCGGCAATTTCAGGGGTATTGATCCGATTGGTGGCAATAAGCGGAACAGAGACTTCTTTTTTTAGTTTCTCGGTGACCCAGGCGAACGCCGCTCTCGGCACACTAGTGGCAATGGTGGGAATTCTAGCCTCATGCCAACCAATTCCGGTATTGATGATGGTGACTCCCTCTATCTCTAGTCGTTTGGCGAGGGCGACGACCTCCTCCCATGATGAACCGTTGTCAACCAGGTCGAGCATAGACAGTCTGAAAATGATGATAAAATCTGTACCCACTTTCTCGCGAATACTTCGAACGATCTCCAGAGGAAATTTAATCCTATTTTCGAAGCTGCCACCCCAAGCATCATCACGGATGTTAGTACTGGCTGAGATAAACTCATTGATTAGATAACCTTCAGATCCCATGACCTCTACACCATCATAACCCGCTTTTTTCGCCAAGGCTGAAGATGTTGCATAATCCTTGATGGTGCCACGAATTTGCCTAACAGACATGGCCGATGGGGTAAAAGGGGTAATAGGTGATTTAAGTTTACTCGGCGCCACCGAAAAAGGATGATAGCCATAGCGACCTGCATGGAGCAGCTGGATGCAAATTTTACCATCAGCGTCATGCACCGCCTTGGTTATCTTTTTATGTTTAGACACTTGCCAGGGATAACTCAGTTGGCATCCGTTAGGCGCAAGACGACCACGTAAGTTTGGCGAAATTCCGCCCGTCACGATCAAGCCCACGCCCCCTTGTGCACGTTCTTGATAAAATACTGCCAGTTTCTCAAAACCGCCCTTTTCTTCTTCTAAACCTGTGTGCATGGAGCCCATCAACACCCGGTTTTTTAACTGGGTAAAGCCAAGATCTAAGGGTTCCAATAAATGCGGAAACGACATTTAAACATCCTTTTTAAACAAGTGACTTAAATTAGCATACCTCTTGTTAACTCTAAGCTCAACACAATAGAAAATAGGTTTATATCAAATTCCTTTACAATTCAATTACCCTAATGGGCATTTTTTCAGTTAGCATAGTGATATTGAAGTCATTAAAGGAATTAATAATGTCCGCTAAACCCTCATTAATTAAAAGATTATTTCAACTAGCTTGGAAAAGCATCAACGGATTTAGAAAACTGGTGCTTAATCTTTTCTTTTTCGGCTTTCTGGCCATGGTCATCATCGCAGTCAGTACCGATGATGATATCCACGTTGAATCAGGCTCAGCCCTAGTCCTTGACTTAGCTGGATCTATCGTTGAGCAGAAGCGTCCAGTCGATCCTATCGAAGCGGCCATGAAAAGCAGCAACAATCGCGATGAATCGGGTGAGTTTTTACTTGCCGATATTCTCAATGTTATCAATAATGCCGCCGCCGATGAGCGGATCTCTGCTATCGTGTTAGACATGGGTCACCTCAGATGGACTGGAATAAGCAAACTTCAATCTATCGGTGATGCCCTCACCCAATTTAAGAAGACGGGCAAGCCGATACTGTCAACAGCCGATTGGTACGGACAAAATCAGTACTTCTTAGCCAGTTTCGCCGATACCATCTATCTTAACCCTCAGGGAATGGTCGAACTAACAGGCCTGAGTCGCTACCGTCAATATTACAAATCGGCATTAGATAAGCTTAAAATTAATACACATATCTTCCGTGTTGGTACCTTCAAATCGGCAGTCGAACCGTATATCCGCGATGACATGTCTCCCGCCGCTAAAGAAGCTAATACAGAGTTACTCAATGATATTTGGGCCAGCTATGCCACAACCGTAGCGACCAATAGAGACATAAAACCTGAACAGCTCGTGCTTAATGCAACAGATTACCTGCAAGAACTGGATAAGGCCGAAGGTAAGTCGGCAGATATGGCAATAAATATGCATTGGGTAGACACGTTAGCCTCTGCAGAAGCCTTCAGACTCGAGATGATAGATTTAGTAGGCAAGGCTGCAGAGGGCAACAGTTATAAACAAGTAAACTTACATGACTATCAATCCCTCATTTCGACTCTGCCCGACCTCTCTATCGAAGATACCGTTGGCATCATAGTCGCAAAAGGCACAATTCTAAACGGTAATCAACCCGCTGGTCAGATTGGTGGAGAGAGTACCTCCCAACTGCTTCGTAAGGCCAGATTTGATGATAAAATTAAAGCCGTTGTACTGCGCGTAGACAGTCCTGGCGGCAGTGCCTTTGCATCTGAGCAAATCCGTCAAGAAGTTCTGGCGCTAAAAACAGCGGGGAAACCCGTCGTCGTGAGCATGGGCAGCTATGCCGCTTCGGGGGGATATTGGATTTCCGCTAGTGCCGACTACATTTTTGCCACTCCCACCACACTTACAGGCTCTATCGGGATTTTCGGTATAATCACCACCTTCGAGGATTCACTCTCTAGCCTAGGAATACATACTGATGGTGTCGCTACATCACAATGGGCTGGTGTTTCGGTAGCTAAAGGCTTAACGCCTGAAATTAAGAATGTCATTCAGCGTCATATCGAGCGCGGCTATCATGATTTCATCTCCTTAGTCGCCAAAGAGCGCGACATGAGCCTAGAGCATGTTGACAGTATAGCTCAAGGACGAGTTTGGTCTGGCCGTAAGGCACTTGAGTTAGGACTTATCGATGAGCTTGGCGATATGGAGAATGCCGTTGCTAAGGCAGCAAAAATGGCCAATTTAGTAGACTTCAATAGTCAAATTATAGAACAAGAGCTAACTCCGCAAGAATTATTTATCCAAGAGGTTTTCGCTTCGGCTGCCGCTTACTTGCCCCAGAGCAACATGAGTAATTCACTAATCGAACAAATACTGACTCAGTGGTCCGGTGTGATTGAAGAGTTCAACGCCTTCGATGATCCTAACGGCATGTACTTATACTGCGATAACTGTACGTTATAACCTCAAAGAAAGAGTCTGAACATCAGATCTTCAACCATTAAAAAACCGAGCACGCTTAGCCTGCTCGGTTTTTTAATGTGTAACTCTAGTTATACACTAATATATACTTATATCGCAGAAACCATTGGGGGATGCCCAGCAAGCAAGTATACTTCATCCAAATAGCGTCCATCTGAATATAATAATGACCAAACGTTCCATATATGTTGCCTATACAGGCGGTACCATCGGCATGCAAAAAACCTCCCATGGATTCGCTCCAGTCGCTGATTTCCTCACAGACTGTGTTAAGGCCATGCCAGAGTTTTACCATGACGATATGCCCAAATTCGAAATTAAAGAGTATTGTCCCCTGATAGATTCATCGGATATGGCACCAACAGACTGGCAAATGATCGCCGATGATATTAAGTTAAATTATGACAAATATGATGGCTTCGTGATCTTACATGGAACAGATACCATGGCCTTCACCGCTTCTGCGTTATCCTTTATGTTACAAGACCTATCAAAGCCTGTAATTATTACAGGTTCGCAGATCCCTCTTGCCCAGCTCCGATCTGATGGCCAGACCAATCTATTAAACTCGCTTTATATTGCCGCCAATTATCCAATCGCTGAAGTATGTCTTTTTTTTAATAACAAACTATTTCGGGGCAATAGGACAACCAAGGCCCACGCTGATGGTTTTGGTGCCTTCACCTCTCCTAATTTCCCCTTGTTACTTGAGGCTGGCATAAAAATCCACATGAAGGCTGGGAAAATAGCCCAACAGTCAAATAAGCCTTTAAACGTCGCGACCATAAGCCCCCAGCCAATAGGCGTAGTGACACTCTACCCAGGTATCACCACCGACATCATAGAGAATATATTACAACAACCAGTCAAAGCATTGATTTTGCTCACCTATGGAGTAGGAAATGCCCCTCAAAATCCAGCACTGCTTAAGGTATTGTCACAAGCGAGTCAACGTGGGATCATCTTGGTTAACCTAACCCAATGTCTACAAGGCAAGGTCAATATGTCCGGATATGCCACGGGGAATGCTCTGAAAGCGGCAGGGGTCATCAGCGGTGCAGATATGACGACGGAAGCAGCCTTAGCTAAGTTGCATTACCTCTTGTCTACTCCAATGTCACCCATGCAAATAAGAGAAGCAATGCAGAAGAATCTGCTCGGTGAACTGAGCGAAGACTA
>JBAHZX010000123.1:0-19968 GCA_037132815.1 Shewanella sp. | reverse complement strand
GTCACTACACAGGCATTGCCCTCACTATGAGCCTGTACGGACTGCCTGTTTGTAGAGCATTAAATGGATAACAGGTGATCAAGGTCAATTGATCATGATTACTTGGCATCAGCGCACGCGTATCAGATTCGTGTACAATTTGAGTCGAGGATACTCGGTACAGACTCGTCTTCTTATCTGCATCTTGAAATGTTAGCACCCGCCCTACCTTAATTCCGTTAAGCACAGAGAAGTGCGTATCATTATGACCCGCTATGATTCTGTTTCCCCCTTGGATCTGCAAGCCTCCGCCCTGAACCATAGTTGGCCCGAAGGCGAGATTTCTTCCCGATGCACCAGACAGCACATAAAAAGTGCTGTCTTCATTATCCATATTATCTGCCGTCATCAGGGTCAGTTTAGCTACAGGATAGGTATCCGCCCAGCTCCATGGTTTATGAGGTTGCTTATCCTCCAGGGTTTGCCGCCATGCTTGCTGAATAAGATATTGTGCAAAGTAAGCCTTAGCCTGCATATATGAACCTCCTCCTAAGAATAACAGTCCAGTCAATATCACAGTGCAACAAAGCCCTGTTCGCCAGCTCCGTAACAGGCTCATGTTCCCAGACCTTTCGCTGACACATGTCTATCATTGCCATATCCTCCTGTCTTAATTGATATTGTTTGTCGCTTTTTTTGGGTAACTAAGCTACGCAGCATGTTCACCCCTGCTACTCTATTAAGGCGAAAGCTTGTCAGATAGGCTAAACCTAGACCCAACAAGAGCATACCCATCATGATAAACATACGACTCTCACCTCCGGTCTGAGGTAAATATCCCACTGGTGGTTGCCAGCCAAATGGTATGGACTGCACCACACGGGCATTATTTGACACCACAGATGAAGGCTTTGCGGGAGTGAGCTCAACCGCCACTAAGCTAGTATGCTGACTCACAAGATGATATTTGAGCGCCAAAGCCGTCACCTGTTTTTTAACTCTGGCTTGGTTAGCCGCATTTTTACTCATCTCCAATGCGGCGATCTGCTTTCGGGCCCAAACAAGATCTAAACCTGCAGCGGATTTACGCTCATTGATAGACAAACGACGATGCCAATATTGGTTACCTATCATGCCCGATACTATTAACTCAGAGTCCGAAGTCCGATAAATCTTGGAACGCATTTTTATCGCTACTAACAAAGGCTCATTAGCGTATAGATCCGCAATACTGCTCGGCCAATGATCGGGGATCGTGCCATCACCATAGCGAAGTTCAATATCTATAACTTGAGGATGCTCAATTTTATACAGTAGCGATTCTATTTTCTGCTGCACCTCCTCCAGCTTACCTATATAAGTGAAACTCCCCCTACCGAGCTCAGCTGCTCTCTCCATAAAATGAGAGTTAGGCGCTGAGCCTATGCCAATGGTGAATAGTCTAGAGTGACCGATATGCTCCTCGATAAGCCTGAACAAATTTCTTTCGTTCGCTACAGCACCATCTGTCATGAACAATACTTGCTTCAACCGAATACTGTCAGGATCTGAATAACCTTCATTTTGAAGGGCAGCCAAATGCATCCCGGGAGCAAGCGCACGGGTCAGCGCAATATCCATCTCTGTGCCACCACTGGCCTTTAAGGTGCGTATAAACTGATGAGCCTTACTGATATTTTTGGCCGTAGCAGGCAGGGAGCGAGCAGATAAGGCGTGCACATTTGAATTAAACTCTATGATGTTGAAACTATCACGCGGACCTAATCCTACTAGTGCATAGCCCATTGCCTTCTTGGCTTGTGCTATTGCCTCACCAGACATGGATCCCGAAGTATCGATAACGAGTATCAAATCCCTGTCAATCGCGCTGGCTGCACCCACCTCTGGCGGGATTAACATCAATAAGGCATAGTCGCTGTCCTCTGGTGAAGGGGCTGCCTTCTTATGGGTTTGGCCTTGCTGAGCATAGATGGCCGCAACAGGAACGTTACCCGAAACAGGTTTCCATCTGAGGACAAAATCTCTGTTGGCAGGCGTATCACCCACTAACTTGAGCAGATATTGGGTATTAGTAACAGGCTGCTTATCAATATCATGATACACACTGTTTATCTCACTGAGCGCCATCCCCGCATCGAGATCTATCTCAATATTCACCTTAGCACCTGCGACTCTGGGCTCACCATAGACATAACTTGAATCAACAAGCTGTGCCAGCATTATCTGTGTAGTGGGATAGGAGTTATCTTTCCCTACTCCTTGTTTGGGCACGTATCTTGGATTGACTAACATAGGAAACCTGAGACTAAATTCACCTTTTTCATATTTCACCAGCTCTTGATAGCTTATCTGCACCACTAAGCTTTCACCTGGGCCCAGATTAGCGACAAATGTGGTGAATATATTGGGTCTAGACTGCTCTACTAAACTGGCTCTTTGACCTGTAGCTTTAGCCAGCTCAAACTGTTTTTTTGCCTCTTCTCTCTCTCTAACTTGCCCTTCGATTACCTTTTGCCCAATAATCAGGCGCATATGATCCACGGCAGCCTCATTTGGTAAAGGAAACAAGTAGCTACCATTAAGCCAATCGTCACTATCATTGATGAATGTCTGGGTTACTGTAACCCTATTTACCCAGCCGGAGATCTTCATCTGAACATCGGTGTTAAGTGGCATCGCCACCTGAAACTCACTTTCTCCTTGCCGATGATAAACAAAACTTCCTTGGGTGATCTCAACAGAGCTCATGGCCTGAGCTACATTTACCCAAGATGAAATAACAATGGCGATGCCAAAGATGGCGACATTAAGCCCCCTTCTAAAAGGGGCCTGTAAATTTAAATGATGATCTAAACATAAACCTGTTCTCATCTTTATATTCCTTTATACCCGTTCTACTTTAAAGTGCAGGTTTCAGAGCTGACTAAGGTAGAGCGGTATATAATTATTGGTTGGCAGCAATGGCTGTATTTTGTGACATAAAATGAATCGTGACCCTGCGATCAAAGAAGTCATTCTCAAAATTTTGCTCAGCGGTTACCGGAGCACTAGCACCGTACGCACTAGTCATTAGCCTGTGTTCATTCACACCCTTGCTCACCAGATAGCTCCTCACCTCGGCAACTCTCTGCTCAGACAAAGCCTGATTGTAGGTCGACTCTCCCCGGCGATCCGCATACCCTGTTAGATCTAATCTAAGGTCATCAGACATCTGCAGCGCACTCGCCAATTCATCCAATTGAGGCTGAAAATGAGCCTCTAACTGAGAAGAACCCGTCTTAAATTGAATATTCAATCCCAACTCTAATTCGGTCAATTTCTGTTGCCTCACCAACTTGAGTTCAACCAGTTCATCTTGCACCGATTCATACTGATTAGTGATAAGCGCCAGAGACTGGTTATCTGCATTGAGTTGGTTAATCGTAGTTTCTTGCAGGCTTAACTTGACCTGTTGAGATTCAATTTCAGTTCCATCTCCAACTGACTTACCGATAAAGCCTCCGGTAAACGCGCCAATGATCGCACCAATAGGCCCGCCAACAACGGCACCTAGGACAATACCCGAACCCACACCAATCAGCTCTTCATGGTGCTCTCTTTGATTTTCTGTATCTGATGCATAGCTCACATTCGAAAATGCTGATGAGCTCATCACTAATGCGACAATTAATTGTTTGTTCATTTTATTCTTCCTTACTGTCATTAACGTTATTTATGTGTTCTCTACACGAAAAGTTCACTTCAATTCGATATGAACATTAAAGCCAATACAGATGACTTCGATGGGGAGAAAAAATGGCATTACGGATATCAATTGTGGCAACAAAAAGGCAATCACTTAAGTTGACTTTTTACCTCATTGTTTTGCTGTATAGTCAAACTCAAATAGGGTTATCCGCCAGTAAGTAATCTGCTGACGATTATCAATGAGCTATTGTCACTATAATCGACTTAAAAAGGTCAAAAGGTCATGAAACGTATCGCCATCGTTGAAGATGAAGTCGCCATTCGCGAAAACTATAAAGAACTATTACAACAACTAGGCTACAGTGTTCAAGCCTATGCCAATCGACCTATGGCGATGCAGGCTTTCATGACCCGTCTCCCCGATTTGGCAATAATAGATATCGGGCTAGAAGATGAGATTGACGGTGGATTTACCCTGTGTCAGTCCCTCAGGGCTATGTCTAGCAAGCTGCCTATTATCTTTTTAACCGCCAGAGACAGTGATTTTGATACGGTATGTGGACTCAGGTTGGGTGCAGATGATTACCTGAGTAAGGATGTCAGTTTTCCACACTTGATTGCCAGACTGGCCGCCCTATTTCGTCGTGCAGAACTGCAAGGCAAAGAGATGTTAGATGAAAACCTACTGGAACGAGATAAACTGGTCATCGACATCAACCGTATGCAAGTGTATTGGAACAAGGCTCATATTGAACTCACTGTGACCGAATTCTGGATGGTACACGCACTGGCAAAACGCCCTGGACATGTTAGAAATCGACAAGAATTAATGCAGGAAGCTAAAATATTTGTCGATGACAGCACTATCACGTCTCATGTAAAGCGCATTAGAAAAAAATTCCTCGCTCTCGACTCAGATTTCGACTGCATAGATACCGTTTATGGAATGGGATATCGGTGGGATCCTCAGGGCTAAATCCCACTAAGAGTTCAACACTGTTTAACATGAGGCAGATAAAACAAAGAGTACAGCTAGTCTTTATACACGTTCTACTTCAGGACATAAGAGATAAAACTCTGTGTATGCTTTCCTCATCGTTAGCGAGACTAAAAACAGCATGCGCAAACATTGGACTTGGTTAAAAACAAAACGGGTCAAGATAATCCCAACTAGCGTTTATAAGATGGCGAACAAGATGAGCAAACTATTTTTGCTGCTAAGACACAAATTATCTAAATTTCATCCACCGATAGGCTTGAGATCGAAAGTCGCTATTCTATCTTTGTTTCTCCTCTGCCTGCCCTGGTTAGGCTATCAGTATGTATGGGAAATGGAAAAGTACCTGAGATACGGTCAAGAAAAAACACTCGAAGGCACCACACAGGCACTCGCTACGGCACTGCATGAACGCCCTAGCCTCTTTGATATACAGGCTAGCTTTCTGACTCAGGTAGAACAGGGACGCGACCTATATGCTTATCCTTTATCCGGACCTATTCAACTCGATGGCAAATTGGGTGACTGGGATTCTTATCGTCACAGAAGTATCAGTTATGGCAAAGACCATCAGATATTTAAACGTTCAGCCGACACCCCGTTAAACATCAGTTTTGAACATATGGTGGGTAAATACGCGGGGTTTCTTTACGCCTTCTTTGAAGTAACAGATCCTAGTGTGATTTATCGTGGTAACAATAGCCTAAAAATTGATGCCAATGACCATCTTGCCATTGCTACCTTAGCTCCTGATGGTAAATTCAAACGCTATATCATCGCCACACAAAAAGATGGTTGGGTGAGTTCATATAAGCTGCCTGAAAATCCCAAGAAAAAAATGCCTGTCACGCCAGAGCCTAAAATTCAGGGTAAGTGGATCAAAACTGAAGTGGGTTACAATGTTGAAATACGCATACCGCTGGATATGGTAGGTAGCAAACTGGGGTTCGCCATCTATGATGTCAATGATAAGAATACACGTATTCTGGATGCCATCGTCGGCACATCGGCCATCGATGATGTAGAAAGTTTAGGCACTGTATTGGTTCCTTCTCCTGAAATAGAAAGCATCATCAAAGGGATGAGCCATAACAGCTCACGGATTTGGGTCGTCGATAAGCATGGACGCGTATTAGCCAAGTCCGGTGACATTCGTACAAGTAGCAGTATCTGGACCCGAACTATCCAAGAGAAGCTGGATGACTCGTTTTGGGGGCGATTTAAACGGGACTACCTGCACCGCGTCTATTATAAAATATTAATCACTCCACCAAAAGATTTTATCGACTCCCTGCAGGATTCTACTGTGCTCAAAGGCAGTCATATCAAGAATGCACTCGCCGGTAGGCAAGGTTCTACTTGGCGATTAACCCCGGACAATAAAGCCGTCATACTGGCAGCTGCCAGTCCCATCTGGATTGATGATAAGGTCATGGGAGTAGTGATAGCCGAGGAGACCACACATGGTATCCGCACCCTGCGTAACAAGGCACTGGAAAAGTTATTTAATGTCATCCTGACCATCATGAGCATGGGTACCTTAGCCCTGTTCTTTTTTGCTTCCAGTATATCCAGCAGAATAAGAAAACTCAGGGATGAAACCGAAGAAGCCATAGACAGCCAAGGTCGGATCAGAAAGACCATCCAGGGATCTGAAGTCAGAGATGAAATCGGCGATCTCTCGAGAAGTTTTGCCAGTATTGTCGGTCGTTTGGGTCAATACACCCATTACCTGGAGAATATGTCTTCGCGCTTATCTCATGAGCTGAGAACCCCTGTGGCTGTGGTGCGTTCTTCATTGGAGCATCTGAGCCTACAACAATTAGATCCTGACACCCGAAAATACGTCGATAGGGCGGAAGAAGGCGTGAGTAGACTCAATATGATCCTCAATAACATGAGTGAAGCCACACGTCTGGAGGAGAGCTTATCTCAAGCTGAAGTGGACATATTTCCCCTATCCAAGGTCATCTCAGGTTGTATGCAAGGTTATCAGCTCACATATCCCAGCAATAAATTCCTAATATCAATCATACAGGAACCCTTGAACATGAATGGTGTGCCCGAGTATATCGCTCAGCTCATGGATAAGCTGATTGCCAACGCATTAGAATTCAGTACCGACAATACGCCCATCACCGTCACCCTAACAGCCAAGCACAGTCATGCAGAGCTGACCATTGCAAACTTCGGTCCCCTATTACCCGAGAAAATGGCAGAGCAAATTTTTGAATCTATGGTCTCTGTACGTCAACAAAAATCCCAAGATAAGCCCCATTTAGGCCTAGGACTCTATATCGCCCGGCTTATCACTGACTTCCACAAAGGCTCCATCAAGGCAAGGGATCTACAGACTCCAGATAGAAACCGTAAAGCTGGCGCTGCTTTAGTCAGCTCAGGCGTAGAAATCTTGGTCTCACTGCCTTATATAAAAGATTAGTCGACATAACTAAATGTTGGTGAAGCTCTTTAATCTATCTTAGAAAGCAGAGAATAGTAAACAACACACACTCTTCTCTTTAGCCATTTAGATGTTAAGATGGCTAAAACCTATTATTTATCTTACTCATTTCTGGAGTATGCCCTATGAAAAAAGAAACCAAAATAATCAGCGTTGGACGTGACAAGAAATGGACTAAGGGTGTGATCAATCCGCCTGTATTTAGAGCATCAACCATGATCTTCGACACTATGGAAGAGATGCGTTTTGCCACCAAAAACCGGGCCAACGGCGAGATGTTTTATGGCAGACGTGGTGGCCCCACCCACTTTGCTTTTCAGGCGGCTATCGCTGAACTCGAAGGTGGCAGTGGTACTGCACTCTACCCATCAGGATCAGCAGCCATCAGCGGTGCTTTGTTATCATTTTTAAAAGCCGGCGATCACCTGTTGATGGTTGACAGTGCCTATGAGCCAACCCGAGACCTATGCAACAAACTGCTCGCAGGTTTTAACATAGAAACCACGTATTATGATCCCATGATAGGCAAAGGCATCGCAGAACTTATCAGGCCTAACACCAAAGTCTTGTTCTTAGAGTCACCTGGCTCAATCACCATGGAAATTCAAGATGTACCTACCCTGAGTACAATAGCACATCAACACGGCCTCATTGTCATGCTGGATAACACTTGGGCCTCACCAATAAATTCGCGTCCTTTCGATATGGGCGTGGATATATCCATTCAAGCAGCGACCAAATATATTGTTGGTCACTCTGATGTGATGTTAGGCACGGCGACTTCGAACGACACGCACTGGGAGCAACTGAGAGAAAATAGCTATCTCATGGGGCAATGCACCTCCCCCGATGACATTTATCTTGCCAGCAGAGGGCTAAGAACCCTTGGAGTTCGTATGCAACAACATGAACAAAATGCATTAAAAGTTGCAAACTGGTTAGCGACTCGCCCAGAAGTCGATCACTTAAGACACCCAGCTTTCGAGACCTGTCCGGGTCATGAATTTTTCAAACGAGATTTCAGTGGATCCAACGGCCTATTTTCTTTCGTGTTAAAGCAGGGAAACCTCAAATCTGTCACCGCATTCGTAGAAAACATGAAATATTTCAAGATGGGGTTTTCATGGGGTGGATTCGAGAGCTTAATCTTAGGCGTCTTCGGTATCGACAACATCAGAACGGCCACAAGCTGGGATAGCAGTAAACCTCTTATACGATTGCATATTGGTCTCGAAAATGCGGATGATTTGATCGCCGACCTAGAAGCTGGATTCGAGCGATTTAATGTTAAGCTAAACAGCTGATTCCTACTTACAAAAACCGCCATATTGGCGGTTTTTATTTCTGCTTTAACTCATTCATCACCCAAGAAAATGGCTCACCAAATTCAACTATATCTCCATCAAGAATGACTATACTGGAATTATCACCACAAAAATAAACTCGTGATAAATCAGCTGACAGTGCGGTTAACTCATTGGCTACCGCAGTAGTTTTTTCAACTAGTGATACATGCGGTACGAAATGAAAAGATGCTAAAGTTAGGCCTGACAAATCCATTAATCCCACTCGGTTTATATCGCCACATAAAGTCGCAGTATCGATTGATGGCGTCATGATCATCGCTCCAGCACTGACCCCTATTAATGCGCCACCATTAGCCACATACTGATGAAGGACGGGGAGTAAGTTTCGAAATTTAAGCCACTTGAGAAATCGATAAGTATCACCTCCAGATAAATGAATCGCATCACAATCTAATAACGGCTGCAAGTTGGCTTTATTGAAGTTTGACTCCAATTCAAAATAGCAATCGAGTTTATCACCAAGCTTGCTGTACATGTGTTGAGTCGGCACATAGTGATCTCTAGCTGGATCTGGCTGTGAGGCAATATAGCCTATGCGCTTCGAGCTTGATCCCTGTGTATCCAGCACATATTTTATTCCAGCAAGACCATTTTCAGAACCTGGGTCACAAACCAATGCCAACTTCATATCGACTACTCATCCTCTTCTGAATCAAGCAAATCAACTCAAATATTTATATGCCACAAGCCTATTTAACTATTTTGCCATAATCTAATCACCCTAAAATAAGTTTTACCTATGCATAAACTGATTAAATTCAATGCATTCATTATCTCTTTGATATTGATACTAATCCTAACACAAAAGCCTCATAATCCCACATTTTTATCACTTAGCCGTTTCTTGTTGATATCATTTATTGTTAACATGATCCATTATCTGTCTTTTGTTTCTTTAGATTTAATGTCGGGATTTTACCATCATGTCCAACTGGTCTATATCTTTATTCACTCTCCCCTTTGCCAGCTTAATCTTTTCCAGCACAAGTTTCGCCCAATCTGACTCTGACTATCAAGCGATTAGTGATCGTTTCAAGTCGAAATTCCATGCTCAATTGAAGGAAAATAAGGTACCTGGCGGCGCTTTCGTGATTGTCGATAATGATAAGATCATAAAAATGAGCACCTA
The DNA here is from genome assembly GCA_037132815.1 of Shewanella sp. GTDB lineage: Bacteria > Pseudomonadota > Gammaproteobacteria > Enterobacterales > Shewanellaceae > Shewanella. Next base: position 10,348 of record JBAHZX010000123.1, on the reverse strand, counting down.
TGGTAAGCGCCAAAAAGGTGGCAGTCTCAACATCAACACTGATACCGTTTTCAGGCTCGCCTCGGTATCAAAAACCTTCGCGGGTACCTTAGCAACCATGCTGGTCCATGAAGATAAATTTAAGTGGGATGAACCACTACGAAAGTATATGCCAGAATTTCAGCTAGCCGATCCACAAGTGAGCCAACAAGTTAAACTCGAACATCTCATAGGACAAAGCACAGGCTTGATGCCTAACAGTTATGACAATATTCTCAATGCCAACGGTAAACTCGAGAAAATCATTCCTATGTTCAAAGAATTAACCCCTATATGCTCACCTGGTACATGCTATAGCTATCAAAATATCGCCTTTTCTTTTATCCAACCTGTTATCGAACTGCAAACTGGCGACAACTACTCAAATTTAGTGAAGAAGCGCATCTTTGAGCCCTTACATATGGACACAGCTTCGATTGGTATAGATAGCTTTATGGCGACAGATAATCGAGCCAGTCCACATATCAAGACACGTTCTAGCTTTAAAAAAATCAAGGTAAACCCTAACTACTATCAAGTTGAGCCTGCTGCAGGGGTTAATGCGAGTATTACCGACCTTTCAAAATGGTTAATAGCAAACTTGGGAAATAACCCTGACGTGTTATCCCCAAGTTTATTGTCGGATGTTCAAACTCCAGGAGTGCGCACAAGTAAAGAGTTACGCCGCCGAGAATGGAAAGTTTATCTGAATGATGCCCACTATGCCAAAGGGTGGCGAGTATATGATTTTGAAGGGGAAAAACTAATATATCATGCAGGTTGGGTTGCAGGTTATGTCGCCGAGATTGCCTATTCTCCCCGGCTTAAAGTTGGCATGGCCATGTTACTCAATGGCGAGTCGAGAGTGATGTCTAAATTAGGCGCCAGCTTTTGGCACAGCGTAATTCAGCAACAAACTCAATTAATAACGAAGAAAGAGAAGACACTTCACCCCAATTAGATTAATTCATGCTAGCCATAAATTAATCAGCTTATTTACGCTTACTTAATAGGCCTAATTCCGAAACGAATTAGCCTTAAATAACTTGACCCTATACAGGATTGTCGATATCAACATACTCATGTTCGATATCGAACTCCCGCGCAAGGTGCTCACCTAAGGCTTGTATACCATACCTTTCTGTCGCATGGTGGCCCGCCGCAAAGTAATGTATGCCCAGTTCAAGAGCGCTATGATAGGTTCGCTCCGACACTTCACCACTAATAAATGCATCAACGCCTAAACTCGCCGCATCATTGATATAATCCTGAGCCCCACCAGTACACCAAGCAATAGTCTGTATTTCAGCAAGCGGATCGCCAATATGCAGTGCTTCTCTGTTGAGTGCATCACTGATATGTTCTTTAAAAATGCCTGCAGAAACTGGTGTATCTAGACATCCTTGCCAAATCAATCCTTGAGTTGACTCCTCGACGACCTCAGCGTGAGATATATTTAACGTTTTAGCCAGCTCGGAATTATTTCCCAGCATGGGATGTGCATCCAGAGGAAGGTGATAACCAAAAAGATTAATATCATGGGTCAATAATGCCTTTAGTCGTCTCTGCTTCATGCCTATGATCACATCGTTCTCCCCTTTCCAGAAGAATCCATGGTGCACTAATAGCGCATCGGCATTGAGAGTGATGGCTTTATCGATCAAAGCCTGACAGGCTGTTACTCCGGTAACAATTTTTTTTATCTCTGCTCGCCCCTCAACCTGCAAACCGTTAGGCGCATAATCTCTAAATTTACCCACCTGTAAAAACTCTGCAAGATATTCTGCTAACTCGTTACGTGTCATCGTACTGCCCTTATAAAAATGCTATGTAAGTGTAACTCATCAACTAAACACTGCACAGGTTTAACCCGCCCTCGCTACCACGCAAAGTTTGGTTGTAATGATTGAGCAGAAATGAAACTGGCACAAAACCGATGATGGTAAGTCATTACGCTTTAGCAAAAAAGCACTAAGGCGGAAAAATTGGCAGGCAAAGGTCAGTTACCTCGAGGTTTCTAATCTTTATTGTTAGATGCAAAACCCAAGGAGATTCTTGATTTTTTTACCCTGTATTCTTACTGAAAACTTACATGGCGATATCAACTCTGACACGACCCTGAAGATACACCACCCTGACTTCATCGCCAACATTAAATACCATGCTAGGATCGAAATTTTGAATAACCATAATTTGCTGGCCACCATCTTGGATGATCATAAGCTCCACTAAATGTAATTCTTGATAGTATGAACTGTCCGCATATCTATGGGCCACCCTCGCGCCGAGTAACGTTCCAAGCACTGTGGCAACATCTTGGCCACTCCCCCCGCCAAACTGATGACCTATAACACCGCCAATCAATGCCCCTCCAAAGGTCTTCCAACCTGTGTTTCTATCTTCGACGAGTTGCTTTTCGGTGATATTTCTTACTGATACAAGATTACCATATACCACTTTTTCAACAGGGACAGCTTGATCCCTTTGATAAGAGGCGGAAGCATCAAGTGAAACAGCTAAAGCAATACATAAGCTCACTAATAAGGCAAAACTAGGTTTCAACATAGTCAATTTTCCGCTAAATTATAAGTAAGGCAAAACTAATGATAATATTACTCAACTGTGAACTCTCTGTCATATTTAAATCATCAATTCGAACAGTTTCCGGAACCGGAACTGGCACTGAAAGATCCCAATGGGCTATTAGCCATAGGGGGTGATCTGCAACCAACTCGATTACTCACGGCTTATTATGAAGGCATCTTTCCCTGGTTTAATCTAGACGATCCTATTCTTTGGTGGTCACCAGATCCAAGGGCTGTCTTTATTCCAGGAAGCATGAGAGTCAGTAGAAGTTTAATCAAATATCTTAAAAAACAAACATGGACCTATAGCATCAATTTAGCTTTTGGAGAGATTATCAAAGGCTGTGCTCAACCTAGAGTGGCGCAAGATGGCACCTGGATCACATCTGACATTCAACAAGCTTATCTGGCACTGCACCAGAAAAAACAGGTTCACTCAGTAGAAGTTTGGGATAATGGCATCCTTATAGGAGGTTTATACGGCGTCGCTATAGGTCAGGTCTTTTGTGGCGAATCTATGTTCCACACCCAAACCAATGCATCTAAAGCCGCCATGCTAGTTTTACATCAACACCTATTGAGAAGTGGTTTCAAGTTAATTGATGCCCAAGTGATGAATCCACATTTAGTTTCTCTTGGAGCTAAAGCATTAAAAAGAAAAGATTTTATAAAGTTACTCAAGCGTTTCCGTGATGGTAACGTTTCAGCTGACACTTGGTTACCTACTGAGATAAATATTGAATTATAAATCACCACAGATTTCAGTAGGAATATTGCCGATCAAACATTAACCGAATCGGGATGGATTGCAAACCCTGATGAGGCATTATTTATTGATTTTTCAGTATCTAAAGTCTACGAGATCGCAATTTATCACAGATAAGTTAAGCTGCCCTTTACAGCAAGGCTAAATTACGGCATGATACGCCCGTTTTTAATATTTGAAGGCTAACAGGATAACTGATTAATGGCGAAAGAAGACAACATTGAGATGCAAGGTACGATCCTTGAAACCTTGCCGAACACAATGTTTCGTGTAGAGCTCGAGAACGGTCACGTTGTGACTGCACATATCTCAGGCAAAATGCGTAAAAACTACATCCGCATCTTAACGGGTGATAAAGTAACAGTTCAGCTGACTCCTTACGACTTGAGCAAAGGTCGTATCGTCTTCCGTTCACGCTAAGTTAGCTTATCACAGGATTTTAAAGATCGGTCAACCCGGTTTTTTAGTTAATCGTATTAAAAAGGCTGCAATTGCAGCCTTTTTAACTGGCTAGCTCATCACTTTCTCCACTCTGTTCGTTGTGATCACTATTTCTTTGTTGACAACATCGACATGTGCCTCACCGCCTTTTTCTAAATCACCAAACAAAATGTGATCCGCTAATGGCCGCTTAATAAGCTCTGTCACAACCCTTGCCATAGGCCTTGCTCCCATAGACTTATCGTAACCTTTTTGTGCCAAGAAAGTTCTGGCTTCGTCACTAACATGCAGAGTCACTGCTTTATCATCGAGTTGAGCCTGTAACTCTACTAAGAACTTATCAACAACCTTAGCAATCACTGCCATATCCAGGTGATTAAACCAGATAATCTCATCGAGCCTATTTCTGAATTCGGGAGAAAAAAACTTATTTATCTCAGTCAGAGCATCTAAGCTATTATCTTGTTGTTTAAAGCCTATCGAATTACGTATCGTCTCCTGTGCTCCTGCATTGGTGGTCATCACCAGTGTCACATGCCTGAAATCTGCTTTCCTGCCATTGTTATCGGTTAGGGTGCCATGGTCCATAACCTGCAGCAACAAGTTATAAACATCCTGATGCGCCTTCTCTATCTCATCAAGTAGCACGACACTGTGAGGATTTTTAATCACTGCATCAGTAAGTAGTCCCCCCTGATCGTAGCCAACATAACCAGGAGGTGCACCTATCAAACGAGATACCGTATGACTTTCCATATACTCGGACATATCGAATCTAATCAGGTTAAGCCCTATGCATTTAGCCAATTGACTGGTCACCTCTGTCTTACCGACACCGGTGGGACCTGCGAACAAGAAGCTTCCAACGGGTTTATCTTCGCCACTCAGCCCACTGCGAGACAACCTAATCGCAGAGCTAAGGCTTTCAATCGCATTATCTTGGCCAAAAACGACCATCTTAAGGTTACGCTCTAGGTTTTTCAGCATATCCTTGTCAGTAGCTGATATGGACTTCTCAGGTATCCTAGCAATCTTAGCGATAATTGATTCGATTTCCCCCTGACCGATAGTCTTCTTTCTCTTGCTCGCAGGCTGCATCGCCATTCGGGCGCCAGCTTCATCGATAACATCGATGGCTTTATCGGGCAGATACCTGTCGTTAATGTATTTATCAGACAATTTTGCCGCAACACTCAGGGCCACCATGGTATACCTCACTCCATGATGTTCTTCATACTTAGACTTGAGTCCACGCAATATTTTGGTTGTTTCAGCCACAGAAGGTTCATTAATATCGATTTTTTGGAAACGTCGAGCTAAAGCGCGATCTTTCTCGAATATACTCTGGTATTCCTGAAATGTTGTTGAGCCCATGCATCTTAACCGACCACCGGACAACAAAGGTTTTAACAGGTTTGACGCATCCATCACCCCGCCAGAAGCGGCGCCTGCACCTATAATGGTATGGATTTCATCAATAAACAGGATTGACTTCTCATCATTCTCAAGCTCTTTAAGCATGCTCTTGAAGCGCTTTTCAAAATCGCCGCGGTACTTAGTTCCGGCTAAAAGAGCCCCAAGGTCTAAGGAGTAAACTGTAACTTGCCTCATCACTTCAGGCACTTCATTCTTAACGATACGATAGGCAAGCCCCTCGGCAATTGCCGTCTTACCGACTCCAGCTTCACCCACCAGCAGTGGATTGTTCTTTCTTCGACGACAAAGGATCTGAATCGCCCGTTCAATTTCATCGCTGCGTCCGATAAGGGGATCTATATGTCCTTGTTCTGCACGCTCGTTAAGATTATCAGCAAACTGAGAAAGTTTACTCTTTTCCTCTTCTGACTCACTGCGATCTTCGACGCGATCTTGACTCGTACCCGAGTCGTCTTCATTCTTAGACACTCCATGAGAAATGAAATTGACCACATCGAGTCGGGTGACTTCGGCATTTCTCAATAAATAAACCGCTTGTGATTCCTGTTCACTAAAAATAGCGACAAGTACATTGGCACCAGTGACTTCATTGCGACCCGAAGACTGCATATGAAATACAGCCCTTTGCAGCACCCTTTGGAAGCCTAATGTAGGTTGAGTTTCTCTATCATCCTCAAGTTCAGCAATGATGGGCGTGGTTTGCTGAATAAAACTGGATACCTCTCCCCTCAATTTATTCAAATTCGAACCACACGCAGTTAGTGCTTCTTGAGCGGCTGGATTGTCAATTAGTGCCAATAATAAATGTTCTACCGTCATGTACTCATGACGCGCATCTCTGGCTTGCTGGAACGCCAGGTTTAAGGTGACTTCAAGATCTTTGTTTAGCATAAGCACCTCTCTGTATACAACGTAAAAAACTATTTTAAGTTTTCTCTAAAGAACACAGTAACGGATGTTGGTTTTGTCTGGCAAACTGATTTACCTGAGCAACCTTAGTTTCTGCAATTCCAAATGGAAAAACACCGCAAATTCCTTTACCCTTACGATGGATCGCCGACATGATATCTGTGGCTTCCTGTTCGTTCTTTTTGAAAAAAAGTTGTAATATTTCAATCACAAAATCCATCGGAGTATAATCATCATTATTCAATAACACCTTATACATAGCAGGTGGTATCAATTCAGACTCAACACGTTTTTCTACGTGTTCAATATTTCCTACTTTACCCATGTTTCAATATTAGCCTCTAGTCATAACTTGTACCAATTGATATAAAAAATTTGAAGAAATCTCTCAAAACCTCATATTTAACACTCTAGTTAGTACAAAATACCAACTAAAATGTTGATACTTTGTTAAAATATGCTTGACTTACACCTAAACTGCTTTCATTCTGTTTATCAAGCGGTGAACCAGTCCGCTCATTCAGTTTTACTATCTTACTGGGAAGTAAACAATAGAAGGAAGTGGAAGTATGGCAAACGGAACTGTTAAATGGTTCAACAACGCCAAAGGATTCGGGTTTATTTGCCCTGATACTGGCGGTGAAGATATTTTTGCACACTACTCTACCATTGAAATGGAAGGCTATCGAACTCTAAAAGCAGGCCAACCAGTTCAATTTGAAGTAGAAGCGGGTCCAAAAGGTATACACGCGTCAGTAATATCGCCAACTAATTGACTTAGTGGCAAGATAAAAAAGGCAGGGATAACCCTGCTTTTTTTATTGCCTGATTGTCACAGCTTAAACCTAATGAAAGTATCTAACTATGACAAGCTTAAACGAAGCCTCGTCGGAGCTCTAAGAAGTAAACAAGGCATTGAGTGTCACACTAGGGCGCATCTCAGCAACAGCTTTAACAGCATCTAAACGATAGTAACCACCCAAATCGACAGGATGACCTTGCGCAAAATTTAACTCATCAATGATCTTTTTCTCATTACTCGCAAGAGCTTCAGCTAAGTCGGTAAATTGTGCACTTAGCTCAAGATCTTGTGACTGTTCAGCAACAGCTTGAGCCCAATACATGGCGAGATAAAAATGGCTGCCACGGTTATCCAACTGCCCCACTCGGCGAGAAGGTGACTTGTTCTGATCGAGAAATTGTCCAATAGCCACATCGAGTGTGTCTGCTAGTACTTGTGCCTTCGCATTGTTAGTTGTCTGACTCAGATGCTCTAATGAAGCGGCTAAGGCTAAAAATTCACCTAATGAATCCCAACGCAGGTGTCCTTCCTTCTCAACTTGCTGCACATGTTTAGGTGCACTTCCGCCAGCACCCGTCTCAAACAAACCGCCACCATTCATTAACGGTACGATTGAGAGCATCTTAGCACTGGTACCCAATTCAAGGATCGGGAACAGATCAGTCAAGTAATCTCGCAGAACGTTACCCGTCACAGAGATAGTATTTAATCCATCTTTAGTACGTTGAAGAGTGAACCGTGTGGCATCTATCGGTGACAAGATACGAATATCCAAGCCATCAATGTCGTGATCGCTAAGATACAAGTTCACTTTTTTAATGATTTGAGCGTCATGTGCTCGTTTCTCATCTAACCAGAATACTGCTGGTGTTTCTGATAAACGTGAACGCTTAACGGCAAGCTTGACCCAGTCCTGAATAGGCGCATCTTTGACCTGACACATTCTCCAGATATCACCCGCTTCAACTTCGTGAGACAAAAGAATCTTTCCGCTAGCATCTATAACATTCACATTACCTGCTGCAGAAATTTCGAATGTTTTATCGTGGCTACCATACTCTTCAGCCTTTTGAGCCATCAAGCCCACATTTGGCACACTGCCCATCGTGGTCGGGTCAAAGGCACCATGCTGTTTACAAAATTGAATGGTTTCCTCATATACTCCTGCATAACAACGATCTGGGATCATGGCTTTAGTGTCTTTAGGCTGACCATCCGGTCCCCACATCATACCAGAGGTGCGAATTGCGGCAGGCATAGACGCATCGATGATCACATCACTGGGCACATGCAAATTGGTAATACCCTTATCTGAATCGACCATCGCCAGTTCAGGGCGAGTCTGATAGATAGCCGAAATATCAGCTTCAATGGCGGCTTTTTGCTCCGCTGGCAACTTGCTTATTTTAGCGTAAACATCACCGAAACCATTGTTCACATCGACACCGAGTTCTTCGAACAAACCCGAGTACTTAGAAAATAGATCCTTATAATAAACCTTAACAGCATGACCGAAAAGTATTGGATCCGATACTTTCATCATAGTGGCTTTCAAATGCAAAGAAAGTAGCACACCTTGCTTTTTAGCCTCTTGAATCTCACGTTCGAAAAATGCGAGTAACGCCTGCTTACTCATCACTGAAGCATCTATCACTTCACCCGCTTTCAAAGTAAATGAAGTTTTAAGCACTTGCTCGCTGCCCTCTTTCGGCTTAAACACAATTTTAGCTTGAGTTGCATCAGTAAGAACTACTGATTTTTCACTGCTGTAGAAGTCTCCCTCATCCATATGTGCAACATGAGTCTGAGAGTCTTTAGTCCAAGCTCCCATCGAATGCGGATGCTTTTGAGCATATTTTTTAACTGAACCAGGCGCACGACGATCTGAATTGCCTTCACGTAATACCGGATTGACGGCACTACCTTTAATTTTGTCGTAACGAGATTGAATGTCTTCCTCTGTAGCATTATTTGGCTCATCGGGATATGAAGGAATATCATAACCTTTCTGTTGAAGCTCAAGAATACACGCTTTTAGCTGAGGAATTGACGCGCTGATATTAGGAAGCTTGATAATGTTAGCTTCGGGTTTACCTGCAAGTTCACCCAGTTCAGCCAATGCATCAGAAATCTTTTGCGACTCAGTCAATTTCTCGGGAAATAGAGAAATGATCCGACCCGAAAGTGAAATATCACGAGTCTCTACATTTATACCCGCAGCTTTGGTAAATGTTTGAATGATAGGTAACAGAGATAAAGTTGCTAACGCAGGCGCTTCATCTGTCTCAGTATAAATAATTGTTGATGGATTATCGGTCATTTCTTGTCCTACACTATTGTAAATTAAAGAATTTTAGATGCTTGAAATTATTTTTATACTGCTTTATTTAAATACAGTTTTTTATACATATTCATTTGACCTATCCCCATAAAGAGCCATAGGCTGAATCATAACCAGTTGAGTAGAAAAGAATTATTGATAAACTTACAGCTTGGAAAACCCCAACCTGTAACCAGACTCTCTGCCTCATTCAACGCTAACATCCGCGTTGAACATCTCAAAATGCAACAACTTACCGGTATAGATCACGTTTTAATGGCCAACATCATAAAACATTTCTGACGAATTTCAAATTCCACAAAAGGTGAATGCAAAGTACAATGGCAGGATTAAGTCACAATATGCCAGAAGATAGCCAGAGTGAGTGATAAAATTTCTCGTCCAAAACAGTCAAACCAAACCTCTTCGAATCACACAGCAGATAAACCTTCTGTACGTGACAATAAACTGAGGCGACACAGAATAAATAAACAACCGCTTAAACTAACTAAAGCCATTAAGCCTATACGATCAAAACTCGCGCTAAAAAAACCTATCATCGTTCTGTTTAATAAGCCCTTTAATGTCTTATGTCAATTTACCGACGAACAAGGTCGTAAAACATTAAAAGACTTTATTAAAATAAAAGATATTTATGCTGCAGGTCGATTAGACAAGGATAGCGAAGGCCTATTATTGCTGACTAATGACGGTAAGTTACAGTCTAAAATCACTGACCCTAAAAAGAAGACCTTTAAAACCTACTGGGTACAAGTTGAAGGTGTTCCAAGTGAAGATAAACTCCAAGCTTTACGTAATGGTATCGAATTAAAAGATGGTATGACGCTACCAGCAAAAGTGTCTGTCATCACAATTCCCCAAGTCTGGGATCGCGTTCCGCCTATTCGAAAGCGTAAAAATATCCCGACAACTTGGATCGAAATTCAGATCTGTGAAGGTCGAAATCGGCAGGTGAGACGTATGACGGCACATATAGGTTTGCCTACTCTCAGATTAATTCGTTATAAAATAGGTCAATGGAGTCTCGATAACATAGACAATGGTCAGTA
>JBAHZX010000118.1:0-33043 GCA_037132815.1 Shewanella sp. | reverse complement strand
ATCGCCGATTTTGGTATTTGATGAAGCAACATCTTCATTAGACAGTCAATCGGAACAGGCAATATTAAATGCTCTGAAAGAGGTGGCGATAGGACACACAAGCTTAGTTATAGCCCACAGACTTTCGACCGTTGTCGATGCGGATCAGATTCTGGTGTTGAGCCAAGGACAAATAGTCGAAACGGGTAACCATGAGTCACTTTTAGCTAACAATGGTCTATATGCCAAGTTATGGAATTTTCAAAACTAATGTGATTAGGAATTAGGCATTCAGTTATTAGTGTCTATTAAAACATATGCTTGGTGACTCGTTCAGAATGAGTTAAGGTTACTTATTCTATAATTTGCATATAAATAAGAAACAGAATAATGATAAGATGAAGAATATTCCTTTACAGGTTAGCATTGAAGGTCAAGTTAGTTTTGTTGATACCGATTGGTTAGCAATAACGGTGACACTTAAGAAACGTGGTCTAGAGCAAGATGAATTGATGGGAATTTATCTTGCGTTAACTTCAGGGATGAGAGTGACGACTCGCGGCCTTAGTCTTGCTAAGTTGAATCCTAGTATGGAAATCGATGGAGTGACTAAAAAAACAACATTCTCTGTCAATGATTATGCAGGAATGATGGTCAGCTAAGTTAATTGATGTTTTGTATACCGAATACTGTTATTTATAGAAGTATCCGATTTCCAGCCATTACAAGTGATCTTCGGCAAGTTTTGTTAGCTTTGGTCAATAGATCATTTAGACTAAGGTTGATGTTTTCTCATTAATGAAAACATCCCCCTCAGTTTCGCTATAACATTTTCTGCCCTAATACCTGCCTTGTTTATTTTAATTAAATTATTTGTATATGAATTACCTTGGCATATAAATATCAGTATTGATTTGTATCTATGCAAGAGAACATATTCTTCAGACATTGAGAGCTTGATTGGAGACAAGGTGGCGCCGGATTTATGTCTCTGGTTATCTGCTTTTGATAGTTTTGTATGATGACGGTGACGCGACCAAATTAGTGCGTTTTGTTTTCACTTACTTCACAACTCAATCCCCAAGTTTTAATCTAGTGACTTCAGTATTAATCTCATTTTCATCTGCACTCATCTCAGTGTAAGTCTAGTTTTTGTGATAAACAGGCAAAATATTTTTGATAAATACGACCCTTAAAGCTCTATATCACTTGCTCAAACCGTCAGGATTTATTACTCTTATCGCGATTGATAATAGTTATCATTCTATTATTCCGCATCAGCAAGTTGTATAGGGAGATTTTTAAATGAAAATAGTAAAAAATATGGCCATTTTAGGACTGGTGTGTTTTGCCTCAGTAGCGAATGCGGCTGAGAAATTGACCGTTTACTCATATCGCCAAGCTTTTCTGATTGAGCCTATCTTAGCGAACTTTACTAAAGAAACTGGCATAGGAGTAGATGTGGTTTTCTCTAAGAAAGGGATCGCAGAGCGCATGATGCGTGAAGGCCGTTTATCTCCAGCCGATATTGTACTAACTTCTGATTTTTCTCGATTGATGGAACTCGTTAACAAAGATCTAGTGATCCCAGTTGACAGTGAACTGCTGAAAACAAATATTCCTGCCAAGTATCGCTCGCCACAAGACAATTGGTTTGCTTTGACCATGAGAGTCCGTAACATCTACTCATCCAAAGATAGATTGGGTAAACTAGATATTGATTATGAAGATCTGGCCGATCCTAAGTACAAAGGTAAAATCTGCACTCGTAGCGGCAAGCATCCTTACAATATCTCTCTTGTGGCCTCTATGATTGCTCATCATGGAGAAGCAGAAACTAAGACGTGGCTCGAGGGATGGAAAGCAAATCTAGCACGTAAGCCGCAGGGTAATGATCGTGCTCAAGTCAAAGCAGTAAAAGAGGGTCTGTGTGATATAGCTATAGGTAATAGTTATTATTTAGGTAAAATGCTTCAGGATCCTAAGCAAGCACCTTGGGCCGAAGCGGTAGAGATTAACTTCCCGAATCAAGATAATCGTGGTTCACACATCAATGTTTCAGGTATGGCCCTAGCTAAACATACTAAACATAAAGAGAATGCGATTAAATTAATGGAGTACCTTTCAGGTACCGCCGCCCAGAAAGACTATGCTGAAATAAATATGGAGTACCCGGTGAAAGCCGATGTTAAGCCATCTGACATAGTCGCTTCATGGGGCGAATTTAAGGCCGATGAGCTGCCAATATTTAAGCTGGCCGAGTATCACAGTGCGGCAATCAGATTATTGGATGAAGTTAAGTTCGATTTATAACAAACAAGCTCGACTGTAAAATAGCCTTCAATCGAAGGCTATTTTTGTTTTGAATCACGACTGATAATTTTGTAAGTGATAGTAATCGGTATTATAATTGTTCTTATTTAAGCCTCGAATTAGGTTTGTCGAGGATAATACCCAGCTCACTAAAGTGGATCCATCAATGATTTTAGGCTTATCCAGAATTTGGTCTCTCGCCGGCTATCTCATCGCGGCGATAATCATACTGCCACTGCTGGCGATCATAGTTCAGGCCTTCGCTCCTGATACCGATGTGTTTAGCCATCTCTTTAAGACTGTGTTGCCCACGTATATCAGTAATACCATTTTTCTCATGCTTGGTGTCTGTATCTGTGCCTTGCTTATTGCGACGCCAGCTGCCTGGCTGGTGGCTAAGTGTCATTTCCCCGGACGGAAAGTGTTTCAGTGGGCATTGCTGCTACCTTTAGCCATGCCTGCCTATGTGGTGGCTTATGTCTATACGGATCTATTAGATTATGCGGGACCGGTACAAAAGACGCTGCGTCTCTGGTTTGACTGGCAAGCACCTGCTGATTATTACTTTCCTGAGATTAGAAGCTTGGCGGGCGCCTCAGTGGTGCTTGCTTTGGTATTATTTCCCTATATTTATCTCCTTGCTAGAACGGCATTCATGGAGCAATCATCTAGTTTACAACATGCTTCAAGAGTTATGGGTTGCGGTTCGTGGCAGAGTTTTTGGCGTCTGAGTCTACCGATGGCAAGGCCGGCCTTGGCTGTCGGGGTGTCATTGGTGGCGATGGAGACTGCGGCGGACTTTGCGACTGTAAGTTATTTTGCGGTACCGACTCTCACTACGGCGGTTTATGATACTTGGCTGGGTTATGGCAGTTTATCGGCTGCAGCCAAGCTATCTGCGATTATGTTATTAGTGGTATTTTCTATGATCGGCTTAGAGCGATTTGCACGAAGAAGGCAGCAATTATTTCAGAAGCAATCGGGTCCGAATGAAAATTCCGTTTCAAAGCTGATGGGGTTAAGTGCCGTTTTGGCTACGGCTTATTGTAGCTTATTAATTTTGTTTTCATTCCTGTTACCATTTGTCATCTTGTTACAATACGCTTGGAATTATTTCGATGAAAGTTGGAATGCTGCTTTTTGGCAATACAGCTTCAATAGTCTCTATATCGCTGCAATTGTCAGTGTTATCACTGTATTTATCGGTGTATTGTTGATATTTATTCGAAGAATTAGCCCAAGAACCTCAGATATCTTTCCTTCGCGACTTGCATCGACAGGTTATGCTCTTCCGGGGACGGTTTTAGCTATCGGTATCTTAGTGCCGTTCACCATGCTCGATTTTGCCGTCAATGATCTCTATGAATATTTTGATCAGCAAGGGCCAGGACTCGTGTTCACTGGTAGTGTGTTTATCATTATTTTTGCTTTCTGTATTCGTTTTTCGGCTATTGCTATCGGTAGTGTTGAGAATAGTTACAAACGAATCTCACCTTCATTGGATATGGCTGCTATCACTATGGGACTGAAGCCTAAAGATTTATTGTGGCGAGTACATATCCCGCTATTGAGGAAGGGCTTATTTGCGGGACTATTACTGGTGTTTATTGAATGTATGAAGGAGTTACCTGCAGCCTTATTATTACGTCCCGTGGGATTCGAAAACTTAGCGACCTATGTATTTCAGTTTGTCTCCGATGAGCAGCTTGAGCAAGGTGCACTCGCCGCGATTGTGATCGTACTAGTTGGCCTAGTGCCACTTATCTATTTAAATCGCTCTTTAGAGCAAGAAAACTAACCATTTATATCATTATTATTCCGTTGAGTTTTACGAGTTCAATTGTTGCTGGAGCAAAGAAAAGATGTCCACATTAAGTATTCGAGGTGTTCACAGCGACTATCAAGGTCAGCAGGTATTGAAAGGCTTAGATTTAATGCTCGAAAAAGGTGAGATAGCTGCGCTTTTGGGTCCCAGTGGCTGTGGTAAGACAACCTTGCTGAGGGCTATCGCTGGGTTACAAGCCGTGAGTCAAGGTGAAATCAGCATCAATGGTGTGACGTTGACTGGACCTGATGTGTTTACTCCCAGTGAGCAAAGAGGTGTTGGGATGATCTTTCAGGATTATGCTCTGTTTCCTCACCTTAATGTTGCCGATAATATTCTTTTCGGAATTAAGGGTTTAGATAGGAAAAGTAGGTTGCAAAGATTGGATGAAATGCTCGAACTTGTGAAGCTAGAAGGACTCACCAAACGTTACCCCCATGAACTTTCTGGCGGGCAGCAACAGCGGGTCTCGATCGCCAGAGCCTTGGCTTACGAGCCCGAGCTATTACTGTTAGATGAGCCTTTCTCCAACATCGATGCTAAGGTTCGAAGCGAGATGATGTTAGAGATCCGCAATATTCTAAAAAAGAGAAATGTCAGTGCTGTGTTTGTGACACACAGTAAAGATGAGGCCTTTGTTTTTGCCGATAAATTAGCCTTATTCAAGGAGGGCTATATTATCCAGTATGGTACCGCTGAGGAGTTGTATACAGCACCCAAGGATAAGTATGTCGCAGACTTTTTAGGTAATGGTAATTATATTCCCATAACAGTCAAAGATGATTTTAGTGTCGACACTCCCATCGGCATACTCACCAGTACCACACGACTCTCCCAGCCGATAAGTTATCGAGGCGAGATACTTATCAGACCTCATCAACTGGAGATCTTTGCTGACGAGCAAGGTCTTGGGGTGATCATAGAGCGTCGTTTTCTGGGGAATATTTGCCACTATAGGGTTCAGATAGCACAGCATTTTTATGATGTGAAGAGTCAGCTTAGTCAGCTTATGCCTGGTCAGAAGGTACATCTTCAGGCTCAGGCTCACTCTTTAGTGGTATTCTGAAGATTCCGTTTGACTACTGTGTTAACTTAACTTGATAAAGTCTTCAAGTGTGGATGAGTGAGTGTAGTTATTATCTAAAGTTATGGATAATAAAGTCGAAATTTAATTAGTGCAGAAGGTAATTAGAGAGATGGATGATCAGACTATGCCTCGTGAACAGTTAGGTGTGTGTGCGGAAGGAAATTTGCACAGTATATATTTGATGTTTAATGCCAATGAGGAGGTAGAGACAGATCTGCGTCCTTGTATCGCTAATGTGGCTCGATATATTTATGAGTTGACCGATCAATATGCCGATAGTGCATTCAACGGCTTTCTGGCAGTGGGGGCCAACTACTGGGATAGTTTGTATCCTTCTGCTCGTCCAGCTCAACTTAAGCCGTTTCCAGCCATGAATGCTGATAATCGGGATGCCCCGGCTCTCGAGTATGATTTGTTCGTTCATATCCGCAGTGATCGTTTCGATATCTTGCATCTGGTGGCTAATGAAATTTCTCAGATGTTTGAGGAGCTAGTTGAATTGGTCGAAGAAGAACGAGGTTTTCGCTTCTTGGACAACCGAGATCTCACTGGCTTCGTTGATGGGACCGAAAACCCTAAGGGACGTAGTCGTCAGGAAGTTGCCTTGATCGGTGATGAAGATGTGCCTTTTAAATCTGGTAGTTATATTCATGTACAGAAATTTGCTCATAATTTGAGTAAATGGAATCGCTTGCCACAGAAAACACAGGAAGATGTTATCGGTAGAACGAAACAAGATAATATCGAATATGAATCAGCAGATAAGCCGCTGACCTGCCATATAAAACGTGTCAATCTAAAAGACAGTGATGGTCAGTCAATGGAGATCCTCAGGCAAAGCATGCCTTATGGGACGGTTAAAGAGCAAGGTTTGATGTTTATTTCAAATTGTCGTAATTCGAATAACTTTGAAAAGATGCTCGAGAGTATGGTTCATGGTGATGGCTGTGGAAATCATGACCACCTCCTGCATTTCACTCAAGCGTTGACAGGCTCTTCATTCTTCGCTCCATCATTGGACTTTATGGAGAGTAAGGCTGGAGTTTAACGGGTATTGATACCCGTTAAATCAAAAATGTAGCATAAAGTGGAATGTGAGAAAGTTTAAGTTTATCGGTGTTTTTTCGATTGTGTTTCAACGACTGTTTGGACTGGGGTTCAAACAGATTGTTGGGAGTTGTTTCATGTGATACACGACCCGATGCCTGATTGGTTTTGAAAGTGCATATTTATCCGTTTATGACACACGGTTAACCAAATTATCAATAGAATATAAGTCACGTTTTTCGCTATTTTTACGTCGCACCTCTTCAAGTGATTTGGCTTCAACGGTATCAAATAAAACATTTATCAAGCGATTAAAATGTTTGTGCATTGCTAACCTAGCTTCTGCAGCATCTCTAGCCACTAAAGCTTGATAAATTGCAGTATGTTCCGCAAGTGTCTTATTATTATCTTTGCTACACACACTGTCATAGTCAGTGATCATTTTGGCACTAGATGTGCGTAACGCCCATAAATTTTGGAATGACATAATCAATGCGCTATTGCGTGTAGCATTAGCAATAATTTGATGAAACATTTGATCCGCTGTTTCAACATATAATTTATCTTTCATCATAATCAAGGTACTGTTTAGTTCTTCCAATTCGTCTTGAGTTATTGTATTTGCAGCCAAAGCAGCAATTTCACCTTCGACTAAAGCACGAGATTGAGTTAATTCAAATGCATTAATATTTTCAGTAATGCTAGTCTCTTTGGCTGAATGTAGTACATATAAACCAGAACCTGTTTTAACTTCGATTTTTTCACGCACTTCCAGTGCGATGATCGCTTCACGAACTGTCGGCCGGCTCACATCAAATTTCTCAGCTAACTCTCGTTCAGGAGGTAAACGACTACCTGGAGCATATTCACCGCTAGCAATAGACGCTTCAATTTTTTCTACGATGCGCCAAAACATACGCCTATTTTTCATGTTTGCTCTTCTCAATAGTTAAAATCATCACTTTCTCAGATGTAACATAGTATCTCTTTAGTAGAGCAGGACAAAGTTCATTTTAAAAAAATCATTGCACTTGCGAAATTTTGTTATTTGTCTAGGGTGGCTGTTAAAATGTTATTGGTAACAACCCAATGTAATATGTGGTGTAGTATTGGTAACGTAAAGTGGTGACTCATCACTGTGGTATTGGTTAGTTTATATTCATGCACAAGGTGGCATTTAACCGTTTTTTTTGACTAAACGAAGATAGCCGAAATAATTCATTATGATGAGTTGAACATGATGCTGAAATGGAGGAGTAATAGTGACAGATGACAAATTAATTTTGATCATGAAAAGTTGTATCTTAGCGGGTATTGGTTTAATCCTGCTTGGCATTTACTTTCATAACTTTAGTGACATGATTGAAGCTATGGGCGTAAAAGGGATCATGATTAGTGCTGTATGTGTGGCTTTTGGCATGGCGTTGTCTTTACCAACTAAAATGTACCTGACCTTTCTTTTGGTTAAACGGGAGAGTGAGAAGCATAAATAACCGATAAAATGTACCATTGGTTTATAAATAAATTAAACGCTCAGGTTGTTGAACTGTCATATAAATTGTTCATACAGCGACTTTACTGCTATCCATATTTAAATAAAAAAGACGCCATAAGCGTCTTTTTATTCTATGATTATTTTCTCAAATCTCAAATCTCAAATCTCAAATCTTAAATCTTAAATCTTAAATCTCAATCATTGCTTCATTAAGCTGATTAATCTATATAGTTAAACAGAGATTTAACTGTATTTAAGGTTTTGTTTATTCCTTCGATATTAGCTGGTGCAATAAAAATAGTATCATCGCCAGCGATAGTGCCCAGAATACCCTCAGGTTTACCTATAGAGTCGAGTAAGCGTGCAATTAGCTGTGCCGCCCCTGGACTTGTCCTGACGACAATCATGGCTTGGTTATGGTCAACATCTAATACTAGGTTTTTTAGCGGACTTCCTGCCGTGGGAACACCAAATTCAGCGGGTAAGCAGTAGACCATCTCCTGCTTGGCATTTCGAGTTCTTACTGCCCCAAATTTGCTCAGCATTCTGGAAACTTTTGACTGATTGATGTTACTGAAACCTTCGCCTTGAAGGGCCGTAACTATTTCACTTTGGGAGCCAAAACGCTCCTCTTTCAAAATTGACTTAAAGGTTTTAACTAGTTCGTTTTGATTTTTATTCGCTTGCATAGTTTTTATGTTCTTTTTTCAAAAATCCGCTCTATTTTGAATATATTTGTATTTCTTGTCAATGAATACTCGAGTTGTTTGAATAAACATGCAATTGTTAAGAAAGTACTTGTTGTACCCAGTGAATTTACAATTTAACTAAACACTGCTGTGTTGCATTGCCTTATAAGGAAACCACCATTATTTAAAAATGCGCTTTGAATTGTTCCGCTCAGTTTGCTCTGAAATCTGCACTTTGAAGTAGAACGGGTATATATTGGTCACTGGATTAGAATATTTTTAACGAAAATTAAAAATAAAGTCTGATCAAGACTAAGGGGTAATTGAAATTTATTCATTATTGCAGTAATGTTGCGTCATCTAAAAAGTCGATCTGTATCGCAAATACCCAAGAAATAACGGAGATAACTATGAAAGTTGCTGTACTTGGTGCCGCTGGTGGTATTGGCCAGGCTCTTGCCTTATTACTAAAAACACAATTGCCAGACGGTTCTAAACTGTCCCTTTATGATATTGCTGCTGTAACACCTGGTGTTGCGGTTGATCTCAGTCATATACCGACAGCAGTCGAAGTTAAAGGCTTTGCCGGTCAAGATCCATCTGCTGCTCTGAAAGGGGCTGATGTGGTTCTTATTTCTGCCGGTGTCGCACGTAAGCCTGGAATGGAACGCTCGGATCTGTTTAACATCAACGCAGGTATTGTGAGAAGCCTAGTTGAAAAATGTGCTGTCACTTGTCCAAAAGCATTGATAGGTATTATTACTAACCCAGTTAATACAACCGTCGCCATTGCCGCTGAAGTATTAAAAGCGGCTGGTGTTTATGACAAAAACCGCCTATTCGGTGTGACGACACTGGACGTTATTCGTTCTGAGACCTTTATCGCTGAAGCTAAAGGTGTCAATGTTGCCGATGTTAACGTTAATGTTATCGGTGGCCATAGTGGTGTGACTATCTTGCCACTGTTATCTCAGGTTGAAGGCGTAAGTTTTAGTGATGAAGAAGTTGCCGCAATGACCACTCGTATTCAAAATGCGGGTACTGAAGTGGTTGAAGCTAAAGCGGGCGGCGGCAGTGCGACACTTTCTATGGGCCAGGCAGCATGTCGCTTCGGTCTATCTTTGGTTCGTGGGCTCCAAGGTGAAGTCAATGTTGTTGAATGTGCTTATGTCGATGGTGGCAGTGAGCATGCTGATTTCTTCGCGCAGCCTATTTTATTAGGTAAGAATGGCGTAGAGAAAGTGCTGCCTTACGGTGACGTGAGTGAGTTCGAAGCCAATGCCCGTGATGTTATGCTAGACACATTGAAAGCGGATATTACCTTAGGTGTAGAATTTATTAAGTAATCTTAATTAAATTTGGCATTAAGCCTAATTAAAAAGGAGCCAATGGCTCCTTTTTTGGTCTTGAGTATTTTGCGCTAATCAAGCTGTGCTTTAAACCCATGGCACTAATGCCTAGCTTTAGAAAATAAAATGCTAGTGATTTCTTTCTACCGCAATTTTAGCTAGCGATATAAGTGCTTGTTTGTAATTGCTATCAGGAATGCAGGCTAGTGCCTTTATGGCCTTATCAGATTCTTCTATAGCTCTATTATAGGTGTATTCCAAGGCGCCACAGCTTCTTAGTGCTTGGAGTATATTTTCGATATTTTGCGTACCATCCCCTAGCTCGATAGCCTTACGAATTAATCCTTGTTCTTTCTCTGTGCCGTGTGCAATAGCATAGATTAGTGGTAGCGTAGGTTTTCCTTCTGCTAGATCATCACCTATGTTCTTACCTAGCTCTTCGGTATCGGCTGTATAGTCGAGCAGGTCATCAGTTAACTGGAATGCAGTGCCTAAGTATTTACCGTAATCTGCCAGTGCTGTCTGTATTGCTATCGTACTTCCGGCAAGCACGCTGGGGAGTCGAGTCGCGGCTTCAAATAGCTTGGCCGTCTTACAATAGATGACTCGCATATAGCTTGCTTCGCTAGTGTCAGGATCGTTACAGTTCATTAACTGCAGTACTTCTCCTTCGGCCAGTACGTTGGTTGCGTCAGCCAGTATTTCTAATACCTTCATGCTGCCCAGATCTGTCATCATTTGGAATGAACGAGTGTAAAGGAAGTCGCCGACTAATACGCTGGCACTGTTACCAAACAGGGCATTGGCTGTCTCTCTTCCTCTACGAAGCATAGACTCGTCTACGACATCATCGTGGAGAAGCGATGCTGTGTGGATAAACTCAATAATCGCAGCTAGCTTAAGATGATCTTCTCCTTGGTAGTCAACCGCACGGGCCGCTAAAATGGAAAGTAAGGGCCGCATGCGTTTACCGCCGCCATTTATAATGTAAAAGCCTAATTGATTTATCAGGGCAACATCAGATTCAAGTTGGAGATATATTAGCTTGTTGACGTCTCGCATGTCGCTATCAGCTAACTGACGAATGGCATTTAAATCCATAAATAGGCTCTGGTCTGTGGGGTCGAAACTACTTGTCGACCCAAATATGAATACTTAATGTTATAATCAAGGGATTCTACCTAAAAATTCGCCGTAAGACAGCACCTGATACGAATTGTACGGATAATTCTGACCTTTTTTTATTCTTTAGTGATTAAGACTTGTCAGATTATGCTTCTTAGCGTAAACTCCGCGACCAATATCATTAAAGCTTTTATAACACCTCAGTCTTATTAAATGAGCTGGCGTGCTTAAGAATATCGGAGCAAAATAGCTATGTATGCTGTTTTTCAAAGTGGTGGTAAGCAGCATCGTGTTGCTGAAGGCCATACATTACGTCTAGAAAAATTAGAAGTCGCTACAGGCGATACTGTTGAGTTTGACCAAGTTCTTTTGGTTGCTGATGGTGAAACTGTACATGTCGGTGCACCTTTAGTCGAAGGTGGAAAGGTTGTTGCTGAAGTTATTAGCCATGGCCGCCACGATAAAGTGACTATCATTAAGTTTCGTCGTCGTAAGCATCACGACAAAAAAATGGGCCACCGTCAGTGGTTTACCGAAGTCAAAATTACAGCTATCAACGCTTAATTAGGAGTCTAACTCATGGCACATAAAAAAGCTGGCGGTTCTACTCGTAACGGCCGCGATTCAGAAAGTAAACGTCTTGGTGTAAAGCGTTTTGGTGGTGAGTCAGTTCTTGCTGGTAACATCATCGTTCGTCAACGTGGAACTAAATTCCACGCAGGTGTTAATGTAGGTATTGGTCGTGACCATACTCTATTCGCTCTGACCGACGGTAAAGTTAAGTTTGAAATCAAAGGTCCTAAGAACCGTAAGTTCATTAGTATCGAAGGTTAATATTAGCTTTAACTAAAGTTACTTATGAAAGCCCCGCCTCTGGTGGGGCTTTATTGTTTTAAGTATTTAATAATTATTTTGGCGACCCCAAGCGGAAACGAGTATAATTCGTTTAATCTGTGCTGCCAGGAGTAGATATGAAGTTTGTCGATGAAGCTGTGATCAGAGTTGAAGCTGGTGATGGTGGGAGTGGTTGCGTTAGTTTTAGACGTGAAAAATATGTTCCTGATGGTGGCCCTGATGGTGGTGATGGCGGTGATGGTGGTGATGTTTTTCTACAAGCAGATGAAAGCTTCAATACATTAATCGATTTTCAGTTTGAGCGTTTTCATCGTGCAGAACGCGGGAAAAATGGTCGTGGACGCGATTGTACAGGTCATGGTGGGGCGGATTTGGTGCTTAAAGTGCCTGTTGGAACTCGAGCTATTGATGAAGAAACACAGGAATCTCTTGGTGATTTGACTGCACATGGGCAAAAAATGCTCGTGGCCAAAGGTGGTTTTCATGGTTTGGGCAACACTCGATTTAAGAGTAGTACCAACCGTGCTCCTAGGCAAAAAACACTCGGTACAGATGGCGAAGTACGTAGCCTTAAACTTGAGCTTATGTTACTTGCCGATGTGGGGCTCTTAGGTATGCCTAATGCTGGTAAGTCGACCTTTATTCGTTCTGTTTCCAGAGCTAAACCTAAGGTGGCTGACTATCCGTTTACTACGCTTGTTCCTAACCTAGGTGTGGTTAATCCAAGGCATGGTCAGAGTTTCGTTATTGCCGATATTCCGGGTTTGATCGAAGGTGCTGCCGATGGTGCTGGGTTAGGTGTGCGTTTTTTGAAACATTTGGAACGTTGTCGTGTGTTGCTTCACCTTATAGATATCGAGCCTATTGATGGCAGTGATCCAGTAGAGTCTGCGCGTGCCATAGTAGGCGAACTGGAGAAGCATTCGCCAAAGCTTGCCGAAAAGCCAAGATGGCTGGTGATCAATAAGATAGATCTGCTGCTTGCAGAGGAACTTAAAGAGCGTGTCGATCACATAGTGAAAGAGCTAGGCTGGCAGGGCGAAGTCTTCACCATTTCAGCTTATAACCGGCAAGGTACCGAAGAGTTAAGCCTCAAGCTTATCGATTTCATTGATTCACTTCCCGAAGAGGACGTTGTCGATAAAGATCAAGAGATTGAATTTAAATGGGATAACTACCATAAAGATAGTGACGAACTCAATGAAGTTTTCGAGGACGACAATGATGACGATGACGACGATGATTTCGACGACGATGATTATGATGTTAAAGTGATCTATCAAAGGTAAGATTTAATTGTGTTAGTGTTTATTGGAGTACAATTTTGAGTTTATGCTCTTCGGGATTGATGTGTACACAGATACTCAAAATGACATAACTCGGCAAGTTGTGCGAGTTGCGCAACTCCTATTAGCCTATGGTGCTGAATCTGATTTGGTTGAAGAGATCAGTCAGCGCTTAGGTTACGCACTGGGTCTTGCCAGTATTGAAATTTCTATCTCTTCAAATTCACTCGTGTTAACCAGTTTAGCCCACGGTCGCTGTATTACAACCACTCGACGAATCCGTGATCATGGTATTAATATGGCTATTATCTGTGAACTGCAGAAAATATGCTTGCTTACAGAGAAAGGCTTATATGGCCTTAGCGAAGTCAGCAAGCGGGTCTCCCGCATTCAGCCTAGAACCTATCCTAAACGTTACTTGGTGCCCATGATTGGTTTGTCATGTGCAAGCTTCTGCCACCTTTTCGGCGGTGATCTTCATGCATCTATACTAACCTTTACCGCCTCGTCGATAGGGATGCTAGTCAGGCTTTATATCGCTAAACATCATTTTAATTTACTGATAAACTTTGCCGTAACGGCTTTCGTGATTACGTTAATTGCTCAGCTTGGCTATCAAATTCCATTGACCGAAACACCTAAATTACCAATGGCGGCGAGTGTGCTTATGTTAGTTCCAGGATTTCCCATGATCAATTCTATTTCCGATATGGTAAAGGGACACCTTAACGTTGGTATTTCTAGATGGGCCCACGCAACATTACTGACGGTCTCATCAGTTATTGGTATCACCATAGCGATGCAGTTTGGTGGGCTATTTTCCTGATGGATCTACTTATTAAACTCGTATTTTCTTTGTTAAATGATGCTCTGTTTTCGGCTATACCTGCGGTAGGCTTCGCCATGGTATTTAATGTTCCTAAGCGATTTCTTCCCTATTGTGCGTTAGCTGGAGCTATAGGCTACAGTAGTAGAACCTTATTCATTTATATTGGTTTGCCCATCGAGTGGGCGACATTTATTGCGGCGGCTATTGTGGGACTCATTACCATAGGCTTTGCCAAACGTCACTTAGCGCCGCCACTTATGTACGCAGTAGCAGCCATTATTCCTATGATCCCAGGAACCTATGCGTTTAATACGGTTATCGCCTTGGTTCAGCTGACGACACAGTCTGAGATCAGTCTAGAGCTTACCTCTCAAGTTATCAGTAATGGCTTAAAAACGGTGTTTATTTTAGGTGCCTTATCAGTAGGGCTATCCATGCCTGGTTTGCTTTACTTTAGAAGTCGACCGATTATTTAATTTTAGTGGGTCACAGATATCCGGAGATATATGAAAATTGCCATGATAGCTGCGATGGCTAATAATCGTGTCATTGGTAAAGATAATCAGATGCCCTGGCATCTTCCAGAAGACCTTAAGCATTTTAAGGCAATGACTTTAGGTAAGCCCATTCTCATGGGGCGTAAGACGTTTGAATCCATAGGTCGCGCTCTTCCGGGAAGGCTTAACATCGTCATTAGTCGCCAAGAACATTTAACCATATCTGGAGTGATCTGTGTAACCTCATTTGAGAGTGCTATCGATGCAGCAACAGGTGAGGAAGAACTCGTCGTGATCGGTGGTGGGCAACTTTATGCATCTCTTTTGAGTAAAGCTGATAAGCTCTATCTCACAGAGATTAATTTAGATGTTGATGGCGATACCTATTTTCCTGATTGGGATGATGGTTCTTGGGAGCAGATTAGCCAAGAAACGTCGATAAATGATAAGGGGTTAGAATATACTTTTATTAACTTGGTAAAGAAATATTAGGTTACATAGTGTGTTATTTTTAAGGTTGAGGGTGGATCATGTAAACTTTGTCGCCTACAACATAAAAATAAAAAGTATCAACTGCGTATGTTATCAATGGATTATGGCTTTAATTTTAACAACTAAGACTGATCACCTTTTTAGTTCCTTTGGTATAAGACCAGTATAGATTGGGCTGGGAGTCATGGTCGAATCAGCGGCTAGTTTAACTCTTTTATAACTTATTTTGGATGATTTTTTGATCTGATTCCATATGCCAAAGTGTCAAATGCTCCCCCCAGCAGCAGCCAGTATCTAAAGCATAAATCATATTAGCGTTTGCTATTTTGCCCATCATACTGGCCCAATGGCCAAAGACTATGGTGTGTGTACGCTTGATTAACCCATTGCAGTTAAACCAGGGTTTCAGATCAGGATCGAGGCAATCATCTGGAGAAAGTTTACAATCAAATTCAAGCCGACCATCCAGGTGGAGAAAACGCATTCGAGTCAGTGCATTAATACAATATATTTTTCGGGTTAATTCAGGTGCATTAGCATCCCAGGAATTAGAATCGGAGGTGTACATTTTTGAGATTAACAATGGAATATAATTTTTGGAGATTAAGGCGTTACTGACGAGTTTGGATTCCCTTCTTAAGGTTTTAATGTCCCATTGAGGAGGGATCCCCGCATGACTCATGATGATATTATGCTCGGGAAGCTCTTGCACTAGGGGCTGTGTTCTTAGCCAGCCAATTAATGATCCTAAATCAGCCGCATCTAGCAATTCGCCTAGCTTATCTTTAGGATTTGCGCGTTTAATTTTTGCCGCTACTGCCATCAGGTGAAGATCATGGTTACCTAATACCACCTTAGCCGATCCATCGAGATGCTTGAAATATCTTAGGGTGGCAAGTGAACCCGGCCCCCTCGCTACGAGATCGCCGACGGCCCACAATACATCTGTGGAAGGGTTGAAATCCACCTTGCTAAGCAGTAACTCTAGCTCTACAAAACAGCCCTGAATATCCCCAACAAAGTAATTAGCCATTTAGCCCTGCGCTTTAAAATTAATGAAGTAAACCTGGAACGGATAACCTAAATGGGGGAATTATCGCTTCAAATTGTTGACCCTCATCGGTTACCATAGTGTATGTGCCTTGCATGACCCCAAGCGGGGTTTCCAGGACGGTACCACTAGTATATTGGTAAGCTGTGTTTGGCTCTATTCGCGGGGTTTCTCCGACGACTCCAGCACCCTGAACTTCACTCTTATGTTCATTCGCATCGGTAATGCACCAGTGACGACTTTTTAGTGTAACAGCAGCTTGCCCCTGATTGATGATGGTGATGGTATACCTAAAAAGATATCTCTCCTGCTTGGGAGATGACTGTTTTTCAATATATTCAGTTTTTACTTCAACCTTGATGGTCGACTCAAGTTCAGACATAAGTTACCTTTATGATAAGAGAAAGGAGGGCAAGCCCTCTAATTCTAATTCTATTTCTATGTATTCTTGTGTTCATTCACCATTGAGAGACCCGAGAGAATGACCTAAATTTGCTCACAAGCCTTTCGCTCAATGACCAGGTTCGCCATCGCCACGTATTGATCGACAGAGATCTGTTCAGGTCTCAATGATGAATCAATGTTAAGTTGTTGAAACTCGTTATCAGAAATCATCTGTTTTAAGTTATTACGTAATGTCTTACGGCGCATGTTGAAAGCCGTCGTCGTTAGGTGTCTAAGAAATTCAACATCTAAACATGGCCAAGGTTTCCGTTTGTAAGGGACTAATCGCACCACCGCAGAGTCCACTTTAGGGGCTGGCGTAAAACACCCTGGTGGTACTTCGAGTACTGGCATAACCTGACAATGATATTGAGCCATTACTGTCAAGCGACCATAGGCTTTTGTCCCCGGTGTAGCTGACAGTCTTAATACAACCTCTTTTTGTAGCATAAAATGCATGTTCTTGATGTGTTCAGCAAATTTAAACAGATGAAACATCAAAGGAGTAGAGATGTTATAAGGCAAGTTGCCGAAGACTTTAAGCTCTTTGTCTTCTTCTATCAGTTGACTAAAGTCGAAATTTAGGGCATCACCCTGATGGATTTCTAACTTATGTTTTAGCGTGGGGTGCTCTTGTAGTCGCGCAACCAGATCTTTATCCAGTTCAACAACGGTCAACTTATCTATCGAGCTGGCAACGGGCTCAGTTAGAGCGCCGAGACCCGGTCCGATTTCGACCATGACATGATCATTATCCGGTGCTATAGCACCAACAATGCGGTTAATGACATTATGATCAGTCAGGAAGTTTTGCCCGAAACGTTTTCTGGCAGTATGGCCTAAATGTACTCTATTACTCATTAGTTATTCTATTATCCAGCTTTTACTGCCAAATCTATGGCTTTGTTTAGTGCGCAGACAAAGCTTCCTATGTCTGCAGTACCCGTTCCGGCGAGATCTAGTGCAGTGCCATGATCGACGGAGGTACGAATGTAGGGGAGTCCTAAGGTTATATTGACCGAACTACCAAACCCCTGAGATTTAAGTACGGGAAGGCCTTGATCGTGATACATGGCGAGTATCACATCAGCATCTTCGAGATACTTAGGTTGAAAAATAGTATCTGCAGGCAATGGGCCTACTAAACTAATCCCTAGCTCACGTAATTCTTCGAGTGCAGGGATGATGATATCGAGCTCTTCACGGCCTAGGTGACCATCTTCTCCTGCATGTGGGTTAAGACCGCATACATAAATTTTGGGCTGATTAATGCCAAATTTATTGATTAGTTCCGTATGTAATATCTTTATTATTTGGTGAAGGCGGTCACGAGTGATGGCTTTAGATACATAGGCTAGGGGGATATGCGTCGTCACAAGTGCCACATGTAATCCAGGAGCTGAAAGCATCATGACTACATCTTGACAATTGGCCTGATTGGCAAAAAACTCTGTATGGCCGCTAAATGGGATGCCAGATTGGTTAATGATCCCTTTATGTACAGGGCCAGTAACCACAGCATCGAATTCGCCACTCATATTTTTTTCACCAGCATAGCTTAGTGTGTCGATAACATAAGCACTATTTTTTTCATTGAGTTGGCCGCATACGCTGGTAACCGCTAGCGAGAAAGGAGCTATCGTCAAGGTGCCAATTTCCTGTGCCCTAGGTGCTTGATTTGGTTGATAGGGTCTGAGTTGAAGTGGCAGGCCGAGTATCTTGGCTCTTGATGTTAATAATTCAGGATCGGCACAAACAACTAGCTCAGCAGGCCAAGCCTGCTGAGCTAGTTGAATCACTAAATCTGGACCAATACCTGCGGGATCTCCCGCAGTAATGGCGATTCGCTTTGTCGTCAATATAATTAACCTCTATTAAAATCAGCTTCAAAAACTTCGATATAAGCTTCTGTTCTCATCTCATTTAACCAGTTTTGTAACTCTTCGTTAAATTTACGACGAAAGATAAGTTGATGTGCTTTATTAGTATTAAACTGATCTGTTGTATCTGTTTTACGACGCTCCTCTAACTGGATGATATGCCAGCCATGACTTGAGCGGAATGGTTCACTGATTTCATTAATATCTAAGTCCTTTAGGGTTTGAGCAAATGCTGGAACATAAATGGTTGGATCAGCCCAACCTAGTTCACCGCCCTTGGCCCCTGAGCCAGGATCTTCTGAATATTGGTGAGCGAGTGCTGCGAAATCGGCATCTCCTGCGCGGATCTGCGTGACAAATTTATCTAGCATCGCTTTCGCTCTCTCCTCAGAGAGGATGGGTGAAGGCTTAACTAAAATATGACGAGAGCGAACTTCATCAACTTCTTTAGTCTCTAAGCCTCGAGCGTCGATGACCTTGATAATATGAAAACCGGCTCCACTTTTGATAGGGCCTATTATATCGTCTTTTTTAGCATCGGATAGCACTTCTGAGAAAAGAGTTGGCATCTCATTGATGTTCATGTAGTCCCAGACCCCCCCCTCGAGGGCTTTAGGGCCAGCGGAAGCTGCGATAGCCGTACTGCGGAAATCGCTACCGTCTTTAATACGTTCTAATACTATATTGGCACGATTACTCGATTTTTCTAGTTGCTCACTGGTGGCATTATTGGGGATCTCAATCAGAATATGACCGATTTGAAACTCGATCTGTTGTAACCCTTGTTCTTTTATCATGCTAACAAGATTATTGATCTCGAGTGGTGACACCTGAATGCGACGCTGTACCTGAATACGTTGTATCTCGCCTAAAGTGATCTCTTCCCTTAGTTGTTCTCTATATTGGCTCCAACTCATGCCCTCATTACCAATTTGTTGTCTCATTTGGTCGACAGTGAAATTTTGCTCCTTGGCGATATTAGCTATGGCTTGATCTAACTGTAGATCGCCAATATGCAAACCGATCCTGTCGGCCATTTGCATCTGCAGACGTGTCATGATTAAACGTTCAATAACTTGGGTTCTTAAAGCCTGATCCGAAGGCAAAGATTGACCCGAGGCTGTGGCATTAGCTTGCACGGTTTTCACCATGTTGGTGATTTCGCTTTCAAGTACTATGCCTTCGTTAATCTGCACCGATACCCGGTCTAAAAATGTATTTTCTGCTTGAGCTGTGTGGCTCATGGCCAAGCTCATAATCGCAATCATCAAATGTTTACAGGGTTTCATTCACACAAATCCTTGGCATATTAATATCAGCTACAGCATAAAACAATGCTGTTCTGGAGAGTCTATTTTATGATTGGACTATAAGTCTTTCTCATGGTTCATAACAATATTATTTTATTGTTTAGCTCAGTTTTTAAGGTATAAAGGTTTTCTATAATTAAATAATCCATCATCGAGCATATCAGTGACCCCCAAAGGGCCGGTTCCGCCGAGTCCCTTTATCACGAAGTTAAGATAAACTCCAGTTTCAAATAACTCACTATTATTTGTGAGCGAGTTTAAATCATCTTCATAATTGCTCTTAATTCGATAATGATAACTCAGACGTATGGCCCAGCAGCATGATTCATATTGGAAACCAGTATACGTCTCTACACTACGACTTTCATTGAGATCATAATACCAGTTTCCAATTAGGTATAAGTTCTCGCTAACAGGCCAAGCAGCTCGCATGCCTGTTTGAGATATATTAACAGATTCATTGGTATTGCTGTTGAGCAGATCGGGCACATAACGATAACTAAACTGTAGTAACTTGTTCGCTCCGGGACGAAAATCTAAAGTAACTTCACTTTTCTTATTTTTGCTCTGCTTAGTATCATACTGAATAGCACCACTCATATACCAGTCTTTGTAGAGCTGACTCGTCAATTCTGCTGCTAAAACTGAGTTAGAAGTGTTGCTTTTGATGAAGGTTTCAGTTGGTATTCCCGACTCAGTGATGCCAACACGGCTATCTTGAAAGTAGAAAATTTGTCCTAAACTAAACTTAAACCTCTCGATATTATGCTCGTCAAACAATCTGGTGGTTAAGCCTAAGGTCATTTGGTTGGCATCAGCTATTCTATCTAACCCAGTGAAACGCCTTTCCCTGAACAGACCAAAATAATCTTCCTGGAGTTGAGCTGTATCATAGATACCGATGTTAGATTGTTCTTCATAACCCACGTACAGATATTGAAACTGTGGCTCTAAGGTTTGGCGATAATTGTCATTGAAATAATCGGTGAAACGTTCGAAGTTCATTTGTCCATAGATACGCACCTGAGGCAGCGTTCGACTGACTCTATTGTCTAAGTCATCGTTGTTGAGGTTTCCTTGATTATCTTGCCAATAATAGGTTTGCAGTAGCTTGACTTCACTGGTTAAGGAGCCTGCGGGGCCATGTGCTGGTAAGGAAATACTTGGTTCAAGATGGAGACGTGTCGCGGTATTAAATTCATTATCTTGGTGTTCAAAATTAATGATTTCACTTTTAAAGTCAATATCTAATCCATTCCAAAGTGATGGTGCACGATAGTTAAAGTTAAGTTGTGGCATGACTTGATAAGGAAACTCATCTTCTCCCAATACCTTGATGTCTTGTACTCTGGCACTGAAGTCCCAATTTTTTTCAAAATAGCTGATTTCACCTACGCGTGATAGCTGGTTATCGGTTGCAGATTGAATATCGGAGTCCATATCATTGAAATAGTTGTTATCGGAAACTTGAGTGAAATTAGCGAATACTCGCCAATTTTCGTTGATTGCACCCTTGTGCTCCCAATGGTAGAGATAACGATTTGTATTGCTGCTCAACATGCTATCGCTGCCAAGGTATTCGACATCGAGCTGGCCTTGCTGTGATTCTCCGGCTAAATATCTGAAGTTAGTTTTTAAGTACAAGCCGCGAGACGACATATAATTGGGAGTGAAAGTCAGGTCGTACTCGGGCGCAATGTTCCAGTAATAAGGCGTCGAAATTTCCACACCATTGCTGGTGCTGCTGCTAAATTTTGGAAATAGAAAACCGGATTTGCGTTTATCTGATATGGGGATCGTCATATATGGGATATACAAAATAGGTACCCCGCCAATTTTTAGCTTAGCATCCCAAATTTCTCCCCACTCATCAGTACTGTCTATATTGATTTTATCAGCTTCGAGTAACCAAGAAGAGTCGCCCGGAGGACAGGTTGTGAAATTTGTCTTGCTAAGATGCAGGTTGTTATCAGGCGTTATTTCGAGTTTTTCGGCGTCCCCGTGTATTTGCTGGCCATTAAGCCAGTATTGAGCCCCCGTAAGGGTGGCACTATTATCTCTCATCTCAGCCACAAGAGTATCTGCGGTGATGGTGAATATCTGATCTTGAAAGACTAAGTTTCCATTGGCATTAAGACGTTGACTCCCCTGATCGAGTATGGCCTCATCTGCTGCTATGTGGCGATTTCCTTGGCTGAATAAGACATTGCCATTAAATCTGACTTGTTTGCCCAGCTGAGCTTCTGAGCTATCTGAGAGTATGCGTATCTGTTGGAGACTTTTTTCAGAAGCTTTTGAATCAAAGTTATCTATCTTAGGCACGGGAGGCTCTACCAGACATTGTATACTGGCATCGAGTTTGGAAATCGTTTCTTCAGCCAAGACTAATTGGGGAAGCAGGCTTAATGCCAAAAAATATCGGATATGCATCTTAAGTTGTTTATTATGATTTCTTAGTCTAGACAAATTTCGGTGAGATAAAGTTACGTATTTATTAGGCAACTCGGCTAAATATTACAAATGGGCTTTTTAGCTAATTCCATTTTGCTTTATAATAAAGCAATTTTTATGTAAGAGCCATGAGGTGCCCTTGTCAGATCTTAGATTTTTTCAGTTAAATACATGGATAAACCAAGTTTTTTCTACTGATTTACATCCATATCTTATCTCCGGAGACGCAAGTTTTAGGCGTTACTTTAGAGTGCTTAATGGCAAAAATAGCTACATAATAATGGATTCGCCACCAGAACTGATCCCGGTGGATCCATTTATTCGTTTAGCTAAAGCGTATCTTAATCTGGGTATTAATGTACCTCAAGTTATTGAATCAAACTTAGAATGTGGTTTTCTTATATTGAGTGATTTAGGGGATGTTCAGCTTATTTCACAGCTAAATGAGCAGAGTGTTGAAGCGTATTACTCTCAGGCGTTAACGCTTCTGGACAGGTTTGCCGTTTTCAAAGAAAATGATGAAGTTAGTTTAGCTTTATATGATTCAGCTTTCGTTTACCGAGAGTTAGATATTTTTATCGAATGGTTGATAAATCATCATTTGAACTTATTTATCGATACAAAGACACAAAAGATGCTTGATCAGGTCTTTAGTTTGTTAGTGGGAAATGCCGAAAATCAACCAAAAGTTGGGATGCATAGAGATTATCACAGTCGCAACCTGATGTTGACACCCGATGAATTTGGCATTGAGCAACTTAGTGTCATCGATTTTCAAGATGCCGTGATAGGGCCTGTGACCTATGATGCGGTATCATTATTGCGGGACTGCTATATTCGTTGGCCTGATTCGCTGGTAGAGGGCTTAATGAAGAAGCATTACCTAAATCAGAAACAAACAGGCCTAATTGATAGCACGGTAAGCATAGAGACGTACCGCAGATGGTTCGATCTGATGGGGATACAGAGGCATATTAAGGCGGCTGGTATTTTTTCCCGATTAAAGTATAGAGATGGTAAACCCGCCTATATGACGGATATTTCTATGACCTTAGCTTATATTCGTGACATATCGGCACGTTATCCCGAGTTAGAGGATTTTAGCGCTTGGGTCGGCACTATTTTAGTGCCAGCATTTGAGAGTAAACAATGAAGGCGATGATTCTAGCTGCTGGACGAGGTGAAAGATTGAGGCCGTTAACCGACTCGATTCCTAAACCTTTGGTGTGCGTTTCAGGCAAACCTCTGATCGTCTACCATATAGAGCGATTAGCGGCTGCGGGGATTAATGATATCGTGATCAATCATGCTTGGTTGGGGGGAAGACTGGTTGAGAAATTAGGTGATGGCAGTCGGTGGGACGTTCAACTTCATTATAGTGCAGAGAAAAATGCACTAGAAACCGGAGGAGGTATTAAACATGCTTTGCCGTTGTTGGGTGATGAAGCATTTTTGGTGATAAATGGTGATGTATTTATGGATGGTCTGCCACAAGATATAGCCGCTGGGTTGGCGCAGGTTAATGCAGGAAAACTGGCTCACCTCTGGTTAGTGGATAATCCTATACAGCATCCTCATGGTGACTTTTATCTACATGCTGGATTGGTTGCTAGCCAAAGCACTGGTGAAGAACTGGCACTGACATTTTCCGGACTTGGCATCTATCACCCTTTGTTATTCGATGGCACCCCTAAAGCAGGTTTCCCGTTAGCGCCTTTATTGCGAGATAAAATGTCATCAGCTTTAGTATCGGGTAGCCACTACTCAGGCTATTGGTGTGATGTAGGCACCATAGAACGGCTCCATACTCTGGAGCGTCGACTTCAAGTTAACTAGTATTGTTTGTATTTTAAATTTTTGGTTTTGAACACTTAATTATACATAAGTAAGGTTTTTTGATGCGTATTTGGGGTAAGTTTTTTGGTTTTGCCATCGGTTTTATGTTCGGTCGATTGTTTGGGGGGCTAATTGGTCTCTGGTTAGGCCATCTATATGATACAAGAAGTGCACAACTTAGTGCAATTATAGGTAAAGGGTCTAATAGACAAACGCTTTTTTTTAATACGACATTTGCCGTGATGGGACATGTGGCGAAAGCATCGGGTCAGGTGACGGAGAATGATATTCGTATCGCGACCATATTGATGGATCAGATGCAGCTAAAAGGTGAGGCAAGGAAGGATGCTCAGAGGGCATTTAATGAAGGTAAGGACATTGATTTCGATATTAAGGCTTGCTTAAAAACCTTCAGAATGATCTCTATGGGGCGCAAAGAGTTATTGCAGATGTTTCTGGAAATTCAGATTCAGGCGGCCCTGTCTGATGCCAAACTCGATCCTAAAGAACACACTATCTTGCTTACTATAGCTCAAGAGCTAGGATATAGCCGGATTCAGCTCGACGAGTTACTTAAGCGTTGGCAAGCCGAGTTTAATTTTCATAAAGGAGGCAATGGTAGCCAAACGAGTATCGAAGATGCTTATGACCTTTTGGGTATGCTTGAATCCTCTTCGGATCAAGAGGTAAAGCGTGCTTATCGAAAGCTAATGAACGAACATCATCCAGATAAATTAGTCGCTAAAGGTCTTCCGCAAGAGATGATGGAACTGGCCAATCGTAAAGCTCGAGATATACAATCTGCTTACGATCGGATTAAATCGGATAGAGGGATGCGATAGTTCTGATTTGACTGAGTTTATAATAGTGAGAAAATAACAGCAGAAGGGGAAATTGATGAAAATGTATACTCAGTTAATACTCATAGTGTGTGCTGGTGCAAGCTCTTTGTTTGCAGCATCCATTTCAGCTAAGGTTTTTATCGCCCCTTTTACCGGTTATAGTTTTGGCTCTAGCGAGTTTGATATCAGTGAGACAGGTGTAAATGTTCTGGGAAAAATTAAAATTGCCGAATCTGCAAATTATGGTGTGAGCTTTGGGGTGACGACAAAAGATCCTGGCAATATTTACTTTCTTTATAGTAGTCAAAGTACTGAGCTTAGAACTGGCGCTAATTTTAGTTCTGATCCAATAACCGCTTTGACAGTTGATTACTTTCATATTGGAGGGTCGTTATTTTTTCCTTATGATCGCTTTAAACCCTATGTTACCGCAAGTCTGGGAGTGACGAATATGCGACCAAGTGGTAATTATTCTAATGAGTCACGTTTCTCTATGGGTTTTGGTGCAGGTCTTGAGTATGAAGTGACTTCCATTGTTTCATTGTTTGCCGATGCTAGGGGATATGCCACGTTTATCAGCAGTGACAACGCACTTTTCTGTAATGGTGGTCAGTGTAAATGGAACATCCAGAGCGATATCATGTGGCAAGGGCAGGTTAGTGCAGGAGTAAAGTTAACCTTCTAGCGCCGATAGTTAGTTAATATTTTTTGGTGAGAATAGCATGAAGATAGTGATATTGGATGGTTATACCCTGAACCCAGGTGATCTTAGCTGGCAACCGTTGCAGCAATTTGGTGAGTTGATCTCTTATGAAAGGACAAGATCCGACCAAGTTGTTTTGCGGGCAAAAGGTGCCGATGTTATTTTCACCAATAAGACAGTGCTCGACAATGATGTACTCTCTCAGTTACCCCAACTTAAATTTATAGGTCTATTCGCAACTGGAACCAATGTCGTCGATCTGTATGCGGCAACGAATCTAGGCCTAGTGGTGACCAATGCCCCTGCTTATGCTCCAGATGCCGTTGCTCAGATGGTTTTTGCTCATATCTTGCATCATAGCCAGAGAGTTGCAGATCATCATAAGGCCGTTATTGAGGGGGCCTGGTCTACATGCGAGGACTTCTGTTTTACCTTATCGCCGCTCCAATCTCTTAAAGATAAAACAATGGGTATCATAGGTTATGGTGCTATAGGGCAGCAGGTTGCCACAATTGCTTTAGCATTTGGCATGAAGGTACTGATAAATACGAGAACTAAGCCTGCCAGACTTCCACTTGGTATGAGTTGGTGCGATTTAGACAGTATTTTCTCTTCATCGGATATCCTCACTCTTCATTGTCCATTAACTCCAGCGACAGACAAACTAATAAACGCTAACTCGCTGAAATTGATGAAGCCCTCTGCAATCTTAATTAATAGCGCACGAGGTGGTTTGATCGATGAAGCAGCCTTACAGTGGGCTTTGAATACAGGTGAGATAGCCGCTGCAGGTGTCGATGTATTGTCAACTGAGCCGCCAGAAAAGAATAATCCTTTGCTGAGAGCCAAGAACATTAGTATTAGCCCCCATAACTCTTGGGCAACCATTGAGGCACGTCTGAGCCTGCTCAATATTGTGAGTCGTAATCTCGCTAGTTATTTGAAGGGGGAGAAAGATGAGCTTGGTAAGTATAGAAATCAGGTCAATTAGACTCAGGTTCCAGTTACATAACTAGACCCTATGTTAGGGCCTAGTTATGACTGGATTTATAGTATTACTTTCACTTTATTAGCTGCAGATATCGATTTTTCAATCGCATTAATGATATTTTCACCTCGCGCTAAGGCAACGCCTAGGCGACGTTTGCCATTAACTTCAGGCTTGCCAAACAGCCTGATTTGGGTGTTTGGAGCCTCAAGAGCCTGAGCCAATCCTTCGAAGCGGATATCATGTGATTGACCCTC
Organism: Shewanella sp.; assembly: GCA_037132815.1. Taxonomy (GTDB): domain Bacteria; phylum Pseudomonadota; class Gammaproteobacteria; order Enterobacterales; family Shewanellaceae; genus Shewanella. The sequence goes on along the minus strand of JBAHZX010000118.1, from coordinate 6,413 downwards.
GGCAAGTATAACTGCCGAAGCACTAGGGCCATGCTGAGTAATATTGACAATAGGTAAACCTAAAATGGCCCGTGTATGTAGGGCAAATTCGGACAGGTCTTGGCTGATAAGAGTGACAAGACCAGTATCGTGTGGACGTGGAGAAACTTCAGAGAAGTAGACGTCATCACCCTTGATAAATAACTCCACTCCGAACAAACCATAGCCACCAAGAGCCGTAACTACCTTTTTGCCAATCTCTTTAGATTTGTTTAGCACCACTTCAGACATAGCTTGAGGCTGCCAAGATTCTCTATAATCGCCATCTTCTTGCCGGTGGCCTATAGCATCACAAAAATGAATACCGTTTACTGCACTGATAGTTAAAAGGGTTATTTCGAAATCGAAGGCAATAAAACCTTCGACGATAACGCGCCCTTTACCAGCTCGTCCTCCCTCTTGAGCATATTGCCAAGCAGTGACTATCTGCTCATTTGAACGGATAACACTTTGCCCTTTTCCTGATGAACTCATAACAGGCTTTACGACACATGGTATCCCTATTTTAGCTATAGCGGCTTCAAATTCAGTTTGAGTGTCGCAAAATACATAAGGAGACGTGGGTATATCTAAGGTCTCAGCGGCTAAACGTCTGATCCCCTCTCTGTCCATAGTCAGTAGAGTTGCCTTTGCTGTTGGAATGATATTAACACCTTCAGCCTCTAGCTCTACTAAGGTTTGAGTGGAGATTGCTTCGATTTCAGGTATGACTAAGTGTGGTTTTTCCTGCTCAATGATGTGTCTCAATGCTTGAGGGTTAAGCATATCTATGGTGTGAGATCTATGTGCGACCTGCATCGCAGGTGCATTAGGGTAGCGGTCTACGCCAATCACTTCGACACCTAAGCGCTGAAGTTCAATCGCAACCTCTTTTCCAAGTTCGCCGCAGCCAAGTAACATTGCTCGAGTCGCGCCGTTTGAATGTGGTGTGCCTATCATTGTGGGTACCTTAGTTTTTTATTATTTCCAGCAATCAGAACGTTTTGCTTGTTAATACTCTGCTGCTACTTTTTTGAGTATACTACCGTTAACTTGACGTAGTGGAGTAATGTGGCAGGAATAAGTGTGTGCTCGATCACTAAAGCAGGCTGTTTATACTGGCGGTTAATGTAAAATGTATTGGTGTTGATACCTATATAGGTGTGCTTCACTCCTATATCTGTCTCTTAGTCAGATCTCATAGCACCTTAGCAGCAGTAAACATTTCTTTAGCTAAACGATAGCCTGATACTTGAGCTTGCAACGTATCCCAGCCTTCCCAAATCGCCATACCGGTTCTTTTACTATCGGTAAAACCACCTAACTTCGCTATGGATATATAAGCCCATTTCATACTCGGAGCGCTTTTACCATCATGGCCCTTAAGCTTATAATGTTGCTGTAAAACTTTCCATTCGTCCTCTTCAAGTACCTTGTCACAACTCTGATTTTCCATAGCAATAGCTTCATCAATAAGCCCTTTCTTTCTTCAGTATAACGATAAGCTCATTACTTCTCGCAGTTGCAGTAACCTCACACCTATTAAAGGACAAGATTGACACCGCTCTTTCTAGATTATCTAGCATTGGCTTTTCAAGGCTTTATATCCAATCGAGCGATTGTGGAAGGTGATAAATGAGTACGCCAGAAATAATAAATATTTTGCGACAGATAAAGAGTTCGACAGAGTATTGATACGTTTTTTGATGATACATTACCCAAAATTGGCCATGCACTAACGAGTAGGATTAATGACAACTTTCAGCTCTTCGATTTTTCATACTTGAAGTATGATGGGTATAATAAGCTAGGTCGAACCCGATGCCATTGGTATCGGGTTGACCGTAGAACTCAGATGTATTTGAAACTTTTCTGTAACCCAGTGCTGATTCTGTAATTAAACAAGGACGAAAAAAGCAAGTGTAAAGGCAGAGTAATGATGTTGAGAATATTTTTTAAGTTACTGAATGTGCAGTAATTGACGAGTGCTTTATTTTGTGCTGGAACTTACCTATAACAGGTTTTGTGGTTAGTCAAGTTAGACTTTAGTGTAGCGCGCTGTTGCTTGACCTGATGTCTCAACAAGTAGACACTCTTAGTTGAACATGAACCCTTCAAGTATGGATGATAAAAAATGCTTATATTTATTTTCTGCATTGTCTTATTGATACTCGCTTATAAGTTCTACAGTCCGTTTGTAGAGCGTCAGGCGGGAATCGACGAAAATGCTAAAACCCCTCAAGCTCGTTTCAAAGATGGAGTCGACTACGTCGAAGTCCATCCAGTGAAAGCTTTCTTAATTCAGTTTCTCAATATAGCAGGCGTCGGCCCTATTTTTGGCCCTATTTTAGGTGCTATTTATGGCCCTATTGCTCTGGTGTGGATTGTTTTAGGTAATATCATCGGTGGCGCAGTTCACGATTATTTCTCGGGTGTGCTTAGTATCAAAGAGGACGGTAAGAGTTTACCTGAGATAGCTGGACACTATTTCAATGTATATGCTAAAGGGGTGATGCTTATATTTACCGCCATGTTGCTGTTTTTCGTCGGCGTGGTGTTTATCATGAGCCCTGCGGGTTTACTGAGTAATTTAGATTACTTTGAAGGGACCATTCTCGCTAATAATACGTTCTGGGTATTAGTTATCCTAGCCTACTATTTCATGGCGACCATGTTACCCATAGATAAGATCATAACCAAGCTTTATCCAATATTTGGTCTATTGATGATCGTCATGACAGTGTCTATTGCTATTGCATTATTGATTAGTGCTCCTCAGTTGCCAGAAATAGGAAGCATATTTGCCTACTTTGATCACAGTCATTATAACAATGAGCTATTAGAACCTAATCCTGAAGGAGCACCGATTTGGCCTCTATTATTTGTGACCATTACCTGTGGTGCCATCAGTGGTTTTCACTCGACTCAGGCTCCCATAATGGCCCGCTGTTTGACCAATGAAAAATATGTTCGTCCTGTGTACTACGGTGCCATGATGTGTGAAGGAATAGTCGCTTGTGTATGGGCGCTTGCAGGTATCGCCGCATTCCCAGGCGGTTACATAGAGCTTAAATCAGTACTGGATTCCGGTGGGCCTGGGTTGGTTGTTAATCAAGTTGCGACCACCTATCTGGGTGTCGTGGGAGGCGTTATGGCGATTATTGCAGTGGCCGTTTTCCCGATCACTTCCGGAGATACGGCGTTTAGATCTTTGAGGTTGACTATAATAGATGCCTTTAATATCCCTCAAAACATTCGAAACCGTTTATTGCTTGCGATACCTATTTTAGTTATTGCCTACTTTATGACTAAAATTGATTTTACGCTTATCTGGCGTTACTTTGCCTTCTCGAACATGCTGCTTTCAACCAGCGTGCTTTGGCTCGCTACTAAGTATCTATTCGACAGAGGGACTTTCCATTGGATAGTGAGCCTGCCTGCGATTGGTGGGACCAGTGTGACTGTATCTTATATCATGACTGCAGGTATAGGGCTGGGCTTACCTCAGGAGCTTAGTAAGCCAGTGGGTATTGTTGTAGGGGTGGTAGCACTGATAGCTCTTATCTTAGCGCATAAGAAGTGTAAGTCCGTGGCTAAATCAGAGACTAATACTTTATCTTGATTTAACGCGCGGAATTAATAAAGCCATAACGGTTTCTTTACGCCGTTATGGCTTTGGCTATAAAAATAAAACCTAACGCTCAGTAGGTTGGTTTTTCGAGTATGTACTGCCATACCCATCAGGTGCTTGCTCCCGAAGTGACTGTGGCAGAAATATATTCAATGCTATTGCCATTAACCCTTCCGTTGTAATGGCAGAGCCAAAGATACTTTTTATCATTGGTGGGAATATACCCAATATTTCAGGTCTAAATGTAACGCCTAAGCCCATACCAAAAGAAATGGCCATAATTAAGACACCTCTTCGGTCAATAATGCTACTGGCAATAATTCTGATTCCAGAGGCGGCTACGGTACCAAACATGATAATGGTTGCACCACTCAAAACTGTAGTGGCAGCGTGAATTGGGGCACTTAAATGTAAGGGGTGTAATGCCCTCAATAATTTAAGGTGTAGACATGAAAATTAATACTAAGCCACATACAACGCAGAATTTAAACTAGAGGCATCTCAGTTAGTGCTAGATCAAGGTTACACGATTCAAGAGGCTCACGAAGCTATGAACGTGAGCCGCTCAGCGATGGAAAAATGGGTTCGCTAGCTCAAAAATGAGCGAAAGGGGGTATCTAATAAACCCAACGCGTTGACGCCTGAGCTGATAAAAATCAAAGAACTCGAAAAACGAATTAAGCGGATTGAATTGGAGAAAGAAATTCTAAAAAAGGCTACAGCTCTCTTGATGTCAGACTCCATCAACGATTTGAAATGATTAATAATATGCAAGAGAGCTACAGTATAGATATTTTATGTTCAACTTTTACTGTTCACCGCCTTAAGCATCCCCTCATAATAATCCCCCACTTGATCACGTTTGCCCCCATTGAGAGCAAAAGTTACTTTAAAGGTCTTACTATCAAGAAATGCTAATGTTTTACGTCCATCGGTATCGACTAAAACAGCAAGGTGCTTACCATCAGGGGATATCTTCACATCGTAATATTCCGAGTGACGAGAGAAGTCCTCAACAGAGATCGCTGTTGCCATATCTGAAAAGATAATGATAGAGAGCATCATCAGTACATATGGTAACTGAAATAAACCACTTTTCGTTGAATCTTTCGACCATTTATATAGCCCTGAAAAAATACATTTCATTTATAAAACCTACTTTTGTCACCCTGATGTGTACATATAGAACACAAAATATTCTATCACTAATCAGAATATAAATAATGGACCCGTTTCTTCAAAATGACTAAAGTTAAAAAACAAGGGGCCGAACAACGTTTAGCTTGCCATTTTAAAAACTAAAAGTGCAATACACCCAAAAATTGAGAGTATCACCACAAATACTATAACCAGTGTCTTAGAGGCCTTGATTGATTCCATTAGCCCATACTCAACTGGGAATATTGATGCAAGTGCACTAATTTTTTTGGTTTTTCCATACTTTGCTCCAAAAGCTAATTTTTACCACCAACTAAAATGCTGTATAATTCAGCACCTTATTCTTTCTAACTGTAAATTCTAAGCTTCCCTGTAAAAATGTTTATTTCTAGCTAATTAAAGGGGGTCAATAAATAGAATCTAGGATGTAAGCTGACATGTTATTAATAACGTGAATACTTAAAATCACAAAAAAACTTCCCTTAACTGTTTTTTCTTCCCAATAAAATAGTGATAAGATTGAAATAGCAAATAAAGGTAAAGTTGTAAACGCATAAAACCAAAAGACGTTGAAATGCATGGAAAAAAACATTGTAATAACGATGAAGCCAATAAGGGGTTTACGTTCACCTAAGAACACTCTCAACAAGTAAACCATAAAAAACAAAAGTATGCTTTCGACTATGGGGGCGACTATAAGCACGTTAATGAAACCGTCATCAATATTTGTTTCCTGTTGAAGTTGATATCCAAATAAAGCACTTAGAAATTGAAGGGAAGAGGATATGATAAATGATGAAAATAAAGCAATAAAAGCTGCCAAGAAAACATACACCACTCCAAACAACATAGTTCTTTCCCTATAAAAGCAAATAAAAACAAACAGAAATAAACATGAAAATAGCTAAAAGCACTGATGCAACCAAAGAATGATATGTTAACGATGCACTATCAAACTCAGGAGAGCCTATCCCTAATTTAGCCAGGAAGAATTTAAGCATTGAGTAAAAACAAACGTACAAACTACGCAAGTGTTCGTAAAAAACAGTAACAATCATCTCTAAAAAATCTATCATTTTTGTCCTCAATAAAGAGTGGTGGTGTATGAGCCACACCACCAAGCTTACTTATTTTACAGAATTTGCCATTCGATATGTTCCATAGATTGAAAATCCTTGACCCACTATATAAACAGCAACCTGTACAGCAAATGGTACAAATCCACCGTTAACCTTTTTAATTTCACCTAGTGTTAACTCTTTCATATGAACTCCTTATAATCTACAATTTTGATGTTCTAAAGTTTCCATCATTATATAGCCAAGCACCGTCTCCTCCACTACTTCGCAAATATGCTGAAGCAACCCCGATTGCTGCCCGAGTCCACCAAGCACCACCATTAACTTGCTTAATCTCATTCATCGTTAGTTCTTGCATAATAATTTCCTTCTATTAAACTTTTAACGCTGAGGGATCCCCACAAATTCAAGCCAAATCACCTATGCCAACAGTCAGCTGATAAAGTTGACTATATACAAAAACAAACTCATCGGCGCTAGGCCTGTACCTATCATCATCTACCACTTCTCGTCCTAGGTAGATATAA
>JBAHZX010000115.1:0-21452 GCA_037132815.1 Shewanella sp. | reverse complement strand
GTCACACTGTCTGAGTACTTCAGGGATAACACTAGGCGTTACATTGACTTAAAAATAAATAGCCATTTCTTCATCAATGCGCCTTAAATTGAAAAACCTGAGTAACTCTAAACTGTTCATCTATTCAGTGAGATTGCGATTATACTTTCCAGCTTGGAAGTTTTGCTTCATAGGCAGTAATTTCGGCCTCATAGGCCAAAGTTAAACCAATGGCATCTAGACCATTCAGCATATTATGCCTAGAGGAAGCGGCGATCTCAAAGCGAAATTGAGCTCCCGATGGCGAAGTTACAGTGAGCGCCTCAAGATCGACAGTGATCTCGGCGCCCTCTTTAGCCTCAACTTCATCCATCAACTGCTGCACTTCGGCATGAGTCAAACGCACCGGCAGTAAGCCGTTATTGATAGAATTACCATAGAATATATCGGCAAAACTTGGTGCGATAATGGCTCGGAAACCAAAATCGGCTAACGCCCAAGGTGCGTGCTCACGGCTAGAACCACAGCCGAAATTCTCTTTAGAAATAAGAATCGAGGCACCTTTATATCTGGGGAAATTTAAGCTGAATTTTGAATTTGGCTTATCACCAGCCTCATCTAAATAACGCCAATCATGGAAGAGGTGTACACCAAAACCATCTCGAGTGATCTTAGACAAAAACTGCTTGGGGATGATCTGATCAGTATCAACATTGGCACTATCGATCATGACTGAAAGCCCAGTGTGTGAGGTAAATGGATTCATGACAGCTTTCCTAATATGGTTTACGAATATCGACGAAATGACCTGCTATAGCGGCGGCAGCGGCCATAGCAGGGCTAACAAGGTGAGTGCGACTCCCTCGGCCCTGACGTCCCTCAAAATTACGATTACTGGTTGAAGCACAACGATCGCCGACCTCTAAACGATCATCGTTCATTGCAAGACACATGGAGCAGCCTGGTAGACGCCACTCGAATCCCGCGTCAATAAATATTTTGTCTAGGCCTTCAGCTTCAGCTTGTTCTTTAACTAAGCCAGATCCTGGTACCACAATTGCAGTGACGCCGTCGGCAACTTTACGACCCTTAGCCTGTGCAGCCGCTGCACGCAAATCTTCGATACGAGAATTAGTGCATGAGCCAATAAAGGCCTTGTTAATACTGACATCTGTCATACGAGTCCCAGCAATAAGCGCTACATACTCGAGGGCTTTTTCGATGCTGTGTCTAACCGTTGAGTTGGCCTCATCGGCAGGATTTGGCACCACGCCATCAATGGCCACAACTTGCCCTGGGTTGGTTCCCCATGTGAGCTGAGGCGCTATATCACTTGCCTCAAGCACGACTGTCGCATCAAAAATAGCATCTTCATCGGTTTTTAATTCAGCCCAATCCACTACAGCCTGATCCCAAGCCTGACCTTTGGGTGCAAACTCCCGACCTTTCATATATTCAACTGTGGTTGCATCTGGCGCAACCATACCCGCCTTAGCCCCCATCTCAATCGCCATATTACACACCGTCATGCGACCTTCCATCGTTAAGGCTTCAATAGCTTCACCGCAGAACTCGACCACATAACCTGTACCACCATCCATGCCTATCTTACCTATGATGGCAAGCACGATATCTTTGGCAGTGATCCCGGTAGCGATATGTCCACGTACTTCGATCTTCATGGTCTTCGCTTTTAACTGACGCAAGGTTTGTGTCGCCATCACGTGCTCGACCTCAGACGTGCCGATACCAAATGCGAGTGCGCCGAATGCACCATGAGTCGCCGTGTGAGAGTCACCACATACTATGACGGCACCGGGTATGGTGATACCTAATTCAGGCCCCATCACATGTACTATGCCTTGGTTCTTATGATGTATATCATAGAGGCGAACACCAAACTCTTTACAGTTATCCTGCAGAGTCTCGACCTGGATCCGAGCCATTGGGCTCAAAGCATCCAAACTTGCACTCTTAGTTGAAGTATTATGATCCATGGTCGCGAACGTTTTCTCTGGCGCGCGCATTTTACGACCTGCAGCCTTCAAACCACTAAAGGCTTGAGGTGATGTCACCTCATGAACTAAATGTCTGTCTACATAGATAAGCGGTGCATCACCCTCGTTGTCTACGACAATATGGGCATCCCATACTTTTTCATATAATGTCTTAGCCATGAGTTAGTTATACTCCCTCTGCAACAGCTTGAGCAATGTAATCACCCATCTGACTGGTAGACTTAGCCTCGCTCCGCTTACTTACAGGTAGCAACTCACCAGTTAAGTAACCGTCGCTAAGCGCCTTGCTCACGGCAGTTTCGATTGCCTGTGCAGCATCTTCTAATTTCAAGCTATGACGTAAAAGTAAAGCGGCTGACAGAATTTGTGCCACTGGGTTAGCAATTCCTTGACCGGCAATATCTGGCGCACTGCCACCAGCAGGCTCATACATGCCGAAGCCTTCGCTGTTCATACTAATCGATGACAACAGACCCATAGAGCCCGTTAACATGGCAATCTCATCAGAAATAATATCGCCAAATAGGTTAGAGCAGAGCATGACATCGAATTCATTTGGACGACGTAACAACTGCATGGTCGCGTTATCGATATAAATGTGTTCAAGTTCGACATCCGGATAATCTTTTGCAACCTCTTCAACCACTTCACGCCAAAGTACACTACAGGACAGGACATTAGCCTTATCGACTGAAGTGACCTTCTTGCGGCGTCCTTGGGCAGATTCGAATGCGATTTTAGCTATGCGCCTAATTTCTTTGCGGCTATATCTCATGGTATCAAATGCTTCCTCACTCTCGCCCTCTCCTTGACGACCCTTAGGCTTACCGAAATAGATGCCTCCTGTGAGTTCACGCACACAAAGAATATCAAAACCCTTCTCTGAGATATCGCTTCGCAGTGGAGACATGTGCTCAAGGCCTGTATGTAATTTTGCTGGACGCATATTACAGAAAAGCTCGAAGTGTCCACGAAGAGGCAATAACGCACCTCGCTCTGGTTGATCGTTTGGTGGTAAATGCTCCCACTTAGGACCACCAACAGAACCAAACAAAACGGCATCGGCCGCCTCACAACCTTTTAAGGTAGACTCAGGCAAAGGGCAACCCTGATTATCGATGGCCGCACCACCGACATCATATTCACTATACTCAATAGAGAGATCGAAACGTTGTTCCACCGCCGCTAACACCTTGCGCGCCTCGGCCATCACCTCAGGCCCAATTCCATCTCCGGCTAATACCGCTACTTGATAACTCATACAACACACTCCAACTCTTTAATTCTACTATTCGAATAATTGATAATTTTTTATACGCCGCCTAACTCGCTACGCTTTTGCTGAATTTTCTCTTTACAATCAGCAACCTTATCTGCCCGCCACGTCAGGTTCATCACATGTATGAGTGCCTGAACGGATGACTCGACCACATCGGTCGCCAACCCAACACCACGGAAGCTCTGTTGTTGGTAACTCGCCTCAATATCGACCTGTCCCAATGCATCCTGTCCCTCACCTTTTGCGCTTAGCTGGTAACTGGTAATATTAATTTCACAGCCGCTAGCACGGGCAATAGCATTATAGGCTGCATCCACAGAACCATTACCCGTTGCCACCTCAGTAACCGTCTTACCATCGATTGTAACTTTAACCGTTACGGTTGCGCAGCCTTGGTTAGAATCAGCATGGACCACGAGTTGCTGCAACTCATAATGTACGTCTTCATCGGTCTGAGCCTCTATAAAGACCAGCGCCTCAAGATCATAATCAAATACTTGACCCTTCTTATCTGCCAACTCAAGGAAAGAAGTATACAAGGTATCCATATCATAATCGCTCTCGATATAACCCATCTCAGCCATGCGATGCTTGATCACATGACGTCCAGAACGCGATGTCATATTGAGGTTATTACGGGGTAAGCCTATGCTCTCAGGCGTCATAATTTCATAAGTGTTCTGCGACTTAAGCATACCATCTTGATGAATACCCGATGAATGCGTGAACGCATTTGCACCGACTATCGCCTTGTTGGCCTGTACTGGCATGTTACACAGCTGACTGACTAAGCTAGAGGTACGGTGGATCTCTTTAGCATTGATACCGGTTTCAAAGCCAAGCTTTGCTTTACGAGTAGACAAAATCATGGCGATCTCTTCTAGGGAGCAATTACCCGCCCGCTCGCCGATACCATTGACGGTACATTCGATCTGACGTGCACCGTGTTGAATGGCAGTGATCGAGTTCGCAACCGATAAGCCTAAGTCGTCATGACAGTGAACCGAAATCACCGCCTGATCTATGTTGGGTACCCGATTAAAAAGAGCCTCTATGATGGAACCAAACTCACTGGGTATGGTGTAACCCACGGTATCAGGAATATTGATCGTCCTAGCGCCTGCTTTAATTGTCTCTTCCACCATGCGACATAAGTTATCAATAGGTGTACGCCCTGCATCTTCACAAGAAAACTCGACATCGTCGGTGAATCGACGAGCATACTTTACAGCAGCCACGGCCATCTCTAATACTTGGTCGAAAGAACGTTTCAGCTTATTTTCAACATGAATCGTCGATGTCGAAATAAAGGTGTGGATACGAAACTGTTCGGCAACTGACAGCGACTGAGCTGCGGCATCGATATCCTTTTCCAAAGCACGAGACAAGGCACAAACCCGACTGTTTTTTATCGTACGAGCGATGGTCTGAACGGACTTAAAATCTCCCGGAGACGAAATAGGAAAACCCACCTCCATTACGTCCACACCCAATCGCTCCAAAGATAGCGCTATCTGTAGCTTTTCCTTAACCGTTAAGCTTGCTGCCAAAGCTTGCTCACCATCACGTAAGGTCGTATCAAAAATAATTACTCGGTTAGACATCTGGTTTCTCCGTGGAAGACCTAATTATTATTTGCTCTTAAAAGCAAAAAACCCCGCGTTTATTAGCGCGGGGTTTGTTAATGCTGTTTCTCTATCGAGTGTGCAACACTACATCCTCTGCGCAGGAACTGCGAGAATGAGAATGAGGAGGTTGAGTAATACACATTTTAAGTTCATTTGTCTTTTCATTAAGTGTGCATAATTCATTATGCAGCAATTTAATACTCTGTTATGACGTTAGTCTCGTAAAGATATGGTTAATTTTTAACGTGTGGCGGCTTCTGTGTCAACCCTATTCTTTTTGTTTTTACCCAACCTGACCAGAGTAAACGTCTTTAAATCCTTACTATTCTTTATTTAACTCTATATGATTTAATTATTTACCTATAATATTCACACAACAAACCCATTTTAAAGCAAATCGTTCTAAATCATATCCTGTTATTTCTTAATCTCTAAAATTCGTTATATACCCGTTCGACTTCAAAGAGCAGGTTTCAGAGTAGACTGATCAAGTCCAATTCGAGGTGTATTGTTGAACAACAGTGGTTCCCTTACTAAGACACTTCTTCCAAAGAGTGCAACACAAAAATGGAGCTCACTCTCCTAGTGCTTGGCTAGATAATGAGCGATCTCATCAAGAAACTCACCACCAAAACGGCTTAACTTTCGCTCGCCTACACCGTTAACCGCTAGCATTTCGCCTGGACTAGTGGGAGTCATGGCCGACATTTCGGCTAGCGACGCATCGTTAAATACTAGATAAGGCGGCACATCTAGCTCTTCGGCTAAACGCCTGCGCAGCAACTTCAGCCTAGCAAATAACTTACGGTCATAATTTAATGGTGCCCGAGTACCACCACTACGACGCTTAGTTGTCGTTTGCAGTATAATTCTCGGCTCTGCCAACAATAACTCGACTTCACCTTTCAGTACGGCGCGAGCCGAAGGATTTAACTTTACCGAGGAACCGCGAGTAATATCCTGACTGGCAAAGCCTAGGTGGATGATCTGTCGGATAATACTAAGCCAATATTCATGACTCTTATCTTTGCCTATTCCCCAAGTGGATAACTTATTATGACCACGATCCAGTACATTGGCCGTCTTAGATCCTCGTAACACTTCGATGAGATGATTAATACCGAAGCCTTGCTTTAAACGATAGATACTAGAGAGCACCTTCTGCGCATCTTGGATACCGTTATATCGCTTAGGCGGGTCCAAGCAGATATCACAGTTACCACAGGGTTCCTTGGCACGCTCATCGAAGTAATGCAGTAAGACTTGACGTCTGCAAGTTTGCGCTTCGGCAAAGGCGGCCATGGTGTTGAGCTTATGCAGCTCAACCTGCTGCTGAGGACCCGGCTCCGATCGCCCTATAAGATGGCGCACCCGACCGATATCGGCGGGATCGAATAGCATCAATGCCTCGGAATCTAAGCCATCACGCCCAGCACGGCCCGTCTCTTGATAGTATGACTCTACGCTTTTAGGGATGTCGTAATGCACCACGTAACGAACATTGGACTTATCAATGCCCATGCCAAATGCCACTGTAGCCACCACAATATCGAGTTGATCTTTCAAAAAGCGGTCTTGAACATCAGTCCTCTCCTCCTGAGTCCTGCCCGCATGATAAGAATCGGCATTATGACCCTGAAGCCTCAAACGCTCTGCCACCTCATCGACTCGTCTGCGGCTGCCACAATATATGATGCCACTGGTGCCATTTTGTGCCGTAACGAACTGACGCAACTGATTAGCGGCGTTGAGTTTCTCAGCCACGGTATAACGAATATTGGGACGATCAAAACTAGTCAGCAAAGAAAAAGGGGTAATAGTCAGACGTTGACAAATATCCTGTCTGGTGGCCTGATCTGCGGTTGCAGTCAGCGCCATAATAGGCACTCGGGGGAAATACTGCCTCAGCCTGCCTAGTGCAGCATACTCGGGTCTGAAATCATGACCCCATTGGGAGATGCAATGAGCTTCATCTATAGCAAAAAGTGAGATGTGGAGTTCGTGTAAACGGTCGATAAAACTGGCTTGAAGTAGACGTTCGGGAGACACATAAAGCAGCTTTAACTCACCACTGTGCATCTGCCTAAGGATCCTAGCGCTCTCTTCCCCTGCCTGAGACGAATTGAGGTACCCGGCATTGACTCCCATCTGCTGCAGGCTATCAACCTGATCTTTCATCAGGGATATCAGCGGTGAGACCACAATGGTCAAACCGGGCATCTGTAATGCAGGCAGTTGATAACACAGGCTCTTACCACCACCTGTAGGCATAATGACCAGACAATCGACACCGGCACAGATCTGCTCTACCACCTCCCGCTGCCCTTTTCTGAAAGTACGATAGCCGAATACCGACTGTAGGCTCAAGGAGAGCGGATCTGATTGAGATTGTAGTGTCACTTGGTCCATGGGCATCGGTGATCTGAAATTGAGTTGACCATTCTAATAAAGCTCACGCCTCTTGTCTCTCATGATCGGCCTATGTTTGATAATAAAACCATTACACATACCCATTCTAGCTAAAAATGCGTGATTTCAGTGGCAATTAAACGTGGTCTAGTCCACAGGTTCATTGCTCTAAACTGAACCTAAGCCCCTGCATCCATGTAGGTAGGGCTTTGACCACAGTTCAATAGCTAGTCTATCCCTTAAAACAGACAAGGCAAGATCAGTAACGCAGTACCCGTTTAAACATAATTTATGCTAGGTTGAATGTTCTCGACATAGAATAATCTGTTTTTCATCTTGCATCGTTCGTTAAATAAGCGATAGATTAATGACTCTAATTAGTTACCGACCCATATGAAAGTAGTACAAAGGATGCTTATGACCAATCCTGTACAAACCGAAATACTGAAGAAAGTAGCCGAGGTGTTCGATAAGAAAGTGCCATTTCACAACCTATTGGGCATGGACATCAAACATTATAATATCAACGGCGTCGAAATTAGTATCAAAATGAAGCCTGAGCTTATCGGCAACATCCACCAGCAGATCCTCCACGGCGGCGTCACAGCTACGATACTCGATGTTGTTGGTGGACTGACCGCCTTCTCAGGTTTAGTCGCCAGCCGAGATAATTGGAGCGTAGAAGATCTACAAAGTCGCTTGCAAACTTTAGGCACCATAGATCTCAGAATCGATTACCTCAGACCCGGCAGAGGTGAGGTATTTACCGGTACTGGCACTGTGATCCGCGCTGGTAATCGTGTATCCGTTTGCCGCATGGAGTTGCATAACGAGCGTGGCGATCACATCGCCTTCGGCACAGGGACTTATATGGTCGGCTAAGCCCCCCCCCTTTAAACTCATATCTGTCAGCTTTGCTTTTCTGATGTCATTTTCATGAGACAGATAAGAAACCATTAGTCACAGCTTTAACCTTGAGGCTATAAGGCTTGAGGAATACAATGAGGTACTTTATCATTTTGTAGTGCTAATCATGCTCGATTTTGAACACCGCAAAGGCATAGTCTTTGCTATTTGTGCATATACTCTCTGGGGCTTCGCACCACTATTTTTCAAGTTGTTGGGACAGGTTTCTGCAACCGAAATCTTGATCCATCGAGTAATCTGGTCATTTGTGTTTGTCACTATGCTCATGATGGCATTCGGTGGTTTCTCTCACCTCAGGCAAGTGTTGAAGCAACCGAAACAACTCATGGTGTTAGCCTTAACCTCAATCCTGATCGCAGCTAACTGGCTACTGTTTATCTGGGCCATCAATAATGATCATATGTTAGATGCCAGCTTAGGTTATTTCATCAACCCCTTGGTGAATGTCATGTTGGGCATGGTCTTTTTAGGCGAGCGACTGCGAAAACTGCAATGGTTTGCCGTTTCTCTGGCCGCTAGCGGCGTTATGGTTCAGCTCATTTCATTTGGCTCAATTCCCTTGGTATCTTTGGGTCTTGCCTGTTCATTTGGCCTCTACGGACTACTACGTAAGAAGGTAAATGTCGATGCCAAAACTGGCTTACTGGTCGAGACCGCCATCCTGTTCCCAATTGCGAGCATCTACCTGTTTGCCAACGTGGGCGGCTCATTAACCAACATAATGACCAATGAGATATCATTCAACCTGCTGTTATTAGCCGCAGGTATAGTGACCACCATCCCCTTGCTCTTTTTTGCGGCGGCGGCGGTGAGGATCCCACTATCAGTACTGGGCTTCTTTCAATATCTGGGCCCTAGTATCATGTTTATCTTGGCTGTCACCCTCTATGGTGAGTCATTCGATATGGAGAAAGGCATCACTTTCTTGTTTATCTGGGGAGCCTTGATCGTATTCACCATCGACATGTTCTACAAGCGCAACAAAAAGTAACCAACAAACTAGTCATCAAAAAGTGCTTATTTCTCATCATAGAGTGACTGATGTTTATCTTCTCTATGGCTTCCAATTGGTGGACAGCTTAAGCATTGTCAGCAGCTCAGATTATCAATGGCTTTGTGTATAATTTGTACACTTGTGATTTTACCCTAACCGCATATCTGAAAGCCTCGGCTGACAAGTCAATGACACATAAAAATGCCAGCTAATGTTGGCGCTTTTATTGTATTAATCATAGCTTTACAGCTCAAAAACAAGTATCTTAGATTTTCTTTGATAGTTATACAATTGTTTTTTCTTATCGGGTAAAGTTTCCACATCGACGATATTGAAACCATGTTCCAAAAACCAATGAATACTGCGTGTCGTCAGGGCAAACAGTTTTGAATAGCCCCTAACCCTGGCCTGACCGATAATATTCTTCAGTAGTATGCTACCCCTGTCGGCATCCCGGTATTCTGGGTGTACCACCAAACAAGCAAACTCGCCGGCGTTGTCTTCCTCGAACGGGTAGAAAGCCGCACAGCCAATGACCAGGTTATCACGCTCGATAAGCATAAACTGCTCAATCTCCATCTCCAACTGTTCACGGGAACGACGGACTAAAATACCCTTCTGCTCTAACGGACGGATCAGATCTAAGATCCCACCAATATCGCCAATACTGGCACGGCGCAGACGCTCAGCGCTTTCAGTTACTATCTGAGTCCCTATACCATTTCTTGAGAATAGTTCCTGCAGCAATGCACCGTCATCCAGATAACTGACGAAATGACAACGGGAAACACCACTTCGACAGGCATCGATACTGGCTTTTAGAAAGGCTTTAGTCCCTAAACAGACATTCGAGCCTAAATCTAAATCACTTAAGATCGTTTGTGCTTCGTTTGGCATCAATTCAGCTAACACATTACCAGTGATATCTAAGATGCCTTTTTGTGAACTAAAACCTATCATCTTGTCGGCTTTGAGCTTTACTGCAATCTGAGTCGCCACCTCTTCAGCAGTCAAATTAAAACTTTCACCCGTTACTGAAGCTGCTACAGGTCCGAGTAACACAATGCCATTACTCTCTAACTGAGCCTTAAGGCCTTGCACATCGATGCGTCTAACCTTGCCACTCAGGCAATAATCGATACCATCATCAATACCAAGGGGCTGGGCGATAACGAAATTACCGCTCACCACATTGATCTGCGCCCCCTGCATTGGCGTATTACTCAAGCTCATAGAAAGTTTGGCAGTGATATCCAATTGCAGCCCGCCTACTACCTGCTTAATCACCTTAAGGGCATTTTCGTCGGTGATCCTAACGCCATTGTAATATTCAGGCGAAATAGCTTTGTCCGCTAATGCTTCATCAATTTGCGGCCTAGCACCGTGAACCAAAACAATCTTGATCCCTAGGCTATGCAATAGGGCAACATCATTAATGATGGAGTGAAATTGTTTATTGGCTAACGCCTCTCCGCCTAGCATAACGACAAAGGTTTTGCCCCTATGGGAGTTGACATAGGACGCTGAGTGACGGAATCCGTCAACGAGTTCAGTGGTACGCACGAATATATTCTCACCTTGATTCATTTATGCAAAACAGACGGCTTTAGCCGCTTTAGAGTAGAATATGCATAGTATTGCATTTTAATTCACAATAAAAGCATTTATATATGATGTGCTGAATCGGCAGGTTTAAAGCAAAAAAGCCCCCTAAAATAGGGAGCTTTTTAATAGAAGTATGAAATAAGTAATTACTTGATTTTAGCTTCTTTATACATAACGTGCTTACGGATAACGGGATCAAATTTCTTGATCTCCATCTTTTCAGGCATGTTACGCTTGTTTTTTTCAGTCGTGTAGAAATGACCTGTCTTCGCGCTAGAAACTAGCTTGATCTTCTCACGATTACCTCTAGATTTAGCCATGGTTTATTATACCTTCTCGCCGCGGGCACGAAGTTCAGCAACAATAACTTCAATACCTTTTTTATCGATAATACGCATACCTTTAGTAGAGATACGTAGCTTAACGAAACGTTTTTCGTCTTCAAACCAGAAACGATGGTTTTGTAGGTTAGGTAAAAAACGACGACGCGTCGCGTTTTTCGCGTGCGAGCGGTTGTTACCAACCATTGGTCGCTTGCCAGTTACTTGGCATACTCTTGACATGTCAATCTTCTCCAAAACAAAATATTTTTTAACGCTCGAGCATTAATGCACCTCGAACACGGCCGTCGCCTGAGGCACACAACAGAGGGCGCATTTTATACAGGATTTAAAAGCAAAGATCAAGGAATAGTTAGTCTATCCATCCTCGTTCTGCAAATGAAACAATCTCGCGATCACCTACAACCATATGGTCTAACAAGGAAACATCTATGGTTGCCAAGGCACATTTTAATCGTTCGGTTATTCGCTTATCGGCCTGACTTGGCTCCGCAACTCCCGATGGATGATTGTGGCAAACAATCACCGCCGCGGCTTTTTTCTCAAGCACCAGACACACCACATCTCGTGGGTAAACTGAAGCCGAATCTATAGTGCCACGGAATAATTCGACAAACTGAATGACTCTATGTTGACTGTCCAACAACAAAATAGCGAACACCTCATAGGCGCGATCACGTAATTGTCGCATTAAATAGTCTCGAGTTAAATCAGGATCACTCAATATTTTGCCTCTATTTAACTTTTCTGCCGAAATTCGGGTACTCAATTCAGCCGCGGCCTGAAGCTGAGCAAACTTTACTGGTCCCATACCACGCAATTTACAAACCTCATGCTGAGATGAATTAAGCAAGCCCCTGAGCCCACCGAACTCTACTATTAGATTTCTGGCTAATTGAACGGCACTTAATCCTTGTAAGCCGTTTCTCAGTACAACCGCTAACAGCTCGGCATCGGATAACTGACCCGCCCCATGACTCAGTAGTTTATCCCGTGGCCCTTCACCTAACGGCCAATCTTTGATCGACATCTCCCCTCCTTGAGTGAGATTGTTATTATTCTGAGTATGGTCGAATTTTCTGAAACTTGTATCCTCTTCTCCCTAAGGTTTGTGATATCTTAAGCAACAATTCAACTTAGCGGCTGCTAAGCTTCTCGTAAGCCATCCTTAATGGGCTACAGCCTATGAGTAAAATATGAGTAAAAGTAACAATCCAAGCCAGATCAATAAAAATATTCTGCTCGCGATAGGTGGCGGAATAGCGGCCTATAAATCAGCCGACCTTATCCGACGTCTCAAAGAGCGTGGCTTTAACGTACGCGTCGTGATGAGCCAGAGCGCGAAAGAATTTATCACTCCGCTGACCTTACAAGCCTTATCTGGATACCCTGTTGCATCGGATCTACTCGATACTGCGGCTGAAGCGGCCATGGGTCATATACAGCTGGCACGCTGGGCAGATCTGGTGATTGTTGCTCCGGCGACAGCCAACCTCATTGCTCGAATAAATCTGGGTATGGCCGATGAGCTTATCACCACAACTTGCTTAGCGACCGAGGCCCCTGTGGTACTCTGCCCAGCGATGAATCAGCAGATGTATCGCAATCAGGCAACACAAGATAATTTGGCAAACTTAGCCAAACGCGGTCATCAGATTTGGGGACCCGCATCGGGCAGCCAGGCCTGTGGGGAGGTTGGCCCTGGACGCATGCTCGAACCTTTGGATATCCTTGCTCTGACAGTGCAATTGTTCGCAGCTAAAATACTTGTAGGCCACTCAATACTGCTAACGGCGGGGCCGACACGGGAAGCCATCGACCCTGTACGTTATATCTCTAATCATAGCTCCGGTAAAATGGGCTTTGCCATCGCCAAAGCAGCGGCTGACATGGGCGCCGAGGTCACCTTAATCTCCGGCCCCGTCAACCTAGCAACACCTGCAGGTGTCAAACGAATCGATGTCATATCAACACAAGACATGCTCGAGGCTGTAATGAACCAGGTCGACAGTCATAATATCTTCATCGGCTGCGCTGCAGTGGCCGATTATCGAGCTGCGGATGTCGCAATACATAAAATTAAAAAATCGTCCACCAATATGCAGCTTGCCTTAGTAAGAAATCCTGATATCTTAGCCACTGTTGCCAACCATAGTCCCAGACCATTTACCATAGGGTTCGCCGCCGAAACTCAAGATGTCGAACGTTACGCTAAAAATAAACTGGTTAACAAGAAACTCGACATGATAGCCGTCAATGATGTGTCTAATCCTGATCTGGGTTTCAATGCCGACAATAATGCCCTCAAGGTCATTTGGGACAAGGGGCAAGAAGATCTTCCAGTGACCGATAAGCAAACCTTAGCTAGCCAACTGCTCACTATAGTCGCCAAGCAATTAGCCACTTTAAAAGATGACAAGAAATGAAAACACCCATAGAAATTAAAATTCTCGATTCACGTATCGGTTCTGAGTACCCTATTCCCGCCTACGCAACACCAGGCAGTGCAGGGATGGATCTTAGGGCCATGATTGAAACAAGTCTAATCGTTAAGCCAGGTGAAACTATCTTGATTCCAACCGGTATATCGATTTATGTTGCCGACCCCGGACTTGCAGCGGTTATCTTGCCGCGTTCTGGCCTAGGCCATAAACATGGCATCGTACTTGGAAATTTAGTCGGTTTGATCGACTCTGACTACCAAGGTCCCCTCATGGTCTCTTGCTGGAACAGGGGCAGTGAACCTTTCACCTTAGAGATAGGTGATAGGTTAGCCCAACTGGTATTTATACCCGTAATACAGGCAGAATTTAAGCTTGTCGATGTATTTGATAATTCAAGTCGTGGTGAAGGTGGCTTTGGCCATTCTGGTACCAAATAGACAAACACAATATGGCTCATTTTAACTCATTGAGTGTGATCAATAAGAGTGACATTATTTTGCCCAAGACCCATTCAAAGGCAAATTGAAGATATCACCTAGCTCCTCTCGTATTCGAGTGAAGGAAAAGTAAATGGCTGCAAGCCCTAAATCTAATCGCCGCGAACATATTCTCCAATGCCTAGCCACCATGCTAGAAACCAATCCAGGGCAAAGAATTACCACCGCTAAACTCGCCGCTGAAGTCGGTGTTTCCGAGGCGGCCCTGTATCGCCACTTCCCGAGTAAGGCGCGTATGTTTGAGGGCTTAATCGATTTTATCGAAGAGTCGCTGCTTTCACGTATTAACCTCATCATGGATGAGGAAAAAGACACCATGAAGCGCTGCCAGTTATTACTGCAACTGCTGCTTATCTTCTCCGAGCGTAATCCAGGGATCTCACGAATTCTCAATGGCGATGCCCTCCTAGGTGAAAATGAACGCCTGCGCAGCCAAGTTAATCTAATATTTTCTAAAATTGAAATCCACCTGAAACAGATCCTCCGCGAAAAGACCCTACGTGAAGGAAAGGGGTTCAAACTGGATGAAGCGATTCTGGCCAACCTATTGCTTGCTGTTGCCGAAGGACGCATTGCTCAGTTTGTTCGCAGCGACTTCAAGCTAAAACCCACTCAACATTTCGAACAACAGTGGATGTTTATTCAGCAGCAACTGCTACAAAGCTAAATTATTATTGGTACACCAAAGGATGGTGAGAGACACGGTTCTATGAAACCGTCCGGCAAACTACACTGACTTTGTGAATAACTTACAGACCAAGAAAAGTGGTATTTTTCCGTTGCTAAATTATCTTAGATACCATTTTGTAAACTTGGTTACGATTTTATTTACTGATTACGACGATTGACACTACAATTTCAGTTTCACGAACTTCATAAACTAAACGAAACCCTGCACTGCGTAATTTTATTTTATAGCAACCAGCTATTTTATCTATATTCGTGCTACTTCAAAGTGCAAGTTATCCTTGGGATCTAAGTAGCACCATCAAAGTCCAACTTTCAATAATCAAATACAAACTCAGCCAAAAACTAAATAAAAATGTACCAAGGCTATTCAAAGACTGCTAATCCTTTGGCAAATAGAGACTGATAACAGCGGTAATTCCCAACATCACTGATGATATCCACAAACAAGCTTCTAGTCCTGCTACTTGATACACATAGCCAGAAAGCACCGTGCCTATCAGGCGTCCCATGGCATTCGCCATGTAATAGAAACCCACATCCAGAGATACACCATCGTCACTGGCATAATGGACGATCAAAAAGCTATGTAGTGAAGAGTTAACCGCGAAAACGGCACCAAAAATCATCAAGCCCACCAACAAACTCAACTGGGGGCTGATATTAAAGGTCAAGGCTAACGCAATCAATCCTGGGATAGCGGTGAGTCCACTAACCCATAGTAAAGCTTCCCTGCCTCCAGGCGCGGAGCCATCTGCTTTAGAGGTCAATTTGGGAGCTTGTGTCTGCACAACACCATAAGCTATCACCCAAAAGGCCAAGAACCCTCCCACATAATAGTGACCCCAGCCAAATTGGCTGCCAAGATAGAGCGGCAGCGCGACAACAAACCACACATCACGGGCTGAAAATAGGAACATACGCGCCGCCGATAGTATGTTGATACTACGACTCTTAGAAAATATCTCGCTAAATTTTGGCTTGTTCTGGGCTTTGCCAAGATCTCGTTTGAGGGTAAGTAGGCTTAAAAACCAAATGAAGGCTAGCGCAACGGCCATAATAGCAATGGCAATGGTGAAACCAAACAGGCTCAACAGGGCACCACCGAGAAAGAATCCTGCTCCCTTAAGGGCGTTTTTAGAACCCGTGAGTTTGGCTATCCAACCGTAGAGCTTCTGCTGCTTAGCATGGGCATCCGTGTCTGCCGCAACCTGACCACCAGCGGGCTCAGAAACCAGTAGCATCTTGATTGAGCTCTTAGCGCTCATCTTATTGAGATCTTTTGCGATCCCTGAGATGCCTTGGGCCATCATCACCCAAACTAAGGTGAGCATGGAACTTGGCACCAGTAGCATGGTAAGTGCCACAACCTGCAGGCCAAGACCCATATTCATGGTCTTGTTAAGCCCAATACGTGCACCAAGGTAGCCGCCAACTAAGTTAGTTATTACGCCAAAAATCTCGTAGAAAATAAATAGCATAGCGATAGCAAGTGGACTATAACCTAGCTGATAAAAATGCAGCACCACTAGCATGCGTAGGGCACCATCAGTCAAGGTAAACGCCCAATAGTTACCTGTGACTAGCAGATATTGCCTTACCGATTCCGGTAAGGCTTTGATACTGGAAAACATAAATTCCTTAGTTCCTAGATTTTAGAAACTCACAACTCTCTTTGCCCTATCTTGAACTTAGGGTTTATCTAAATTTCCGACCATTCTTGCTAACTCAGCCGTTCTGTTGGCATACCCCCACTCATTGTCATACCAGACATAGAGTTTTACCTGAGTGCCGTTAACAACCATAGTCGATGGCGCGTCTATGATGCAGGAACGTGGGTCTGTCTTGTAATCGACAGATACCAAAGGCCTCTCCTCGAAGCCTAAAATATCTTTGAGTTCTCCCGCCGCAGCCTCTTTCAATAGAGCATTCACTTCATCCTCTGTAGTGTCGCGCTCAAGCTCAAATACACAGTCAGTCAGTGAAGCATTGGCCAAGGGTACGCGCACTGCATGGCCGTTTAATTTACCTTTAAGCTCAGGAAATATATGCGTAATTGCGGTGGCAGATCCCGTGGTGGTCGGAATAAGACTCAAACCACAAGCACGGGCACGGCGCAGATCTTTATGGGGCGCATCGAGTATGGTCTGGGTATTGGTAATATCGTGTATCGTGGTCATAGAGCCATGCTTGATACCGATATTTTCGTGTATAACTTTCACCACCGGCGCTAAACAGTTGGTAGTACAAGAAGCCGCTGTGACGATAGAATGAAGGTCCTTATTATATAAATGCTGATTGACACCCATCACAACATTGAGAACCCCCTCCTCTTTCACTGGCGCCGTCACCACTACGCGCTTTACCCCTTGATCTAGGTAAGCCTGCAACTTAGCTTTAGTCTTCATCACACCAGATGCCTCGATAACGACATCACAATTTGACCAATCGGTATCTGCGATAGCACTATTGCCTGTTGTCGGGATCCGCTTCTCAGCAATCACGATATTACTGATATCGCCAGTTCTGTCTGCAGTCGCTTCATGTTGCCAGCGTCCATGAACCGAATCAAACGTTAACAAGTGAGCTAGAGTATACGCATCTCCCGCCGGGTCGTTAATATGCACAAACTCGACCTCATCCCAATCCCAAGCAGCCCTTAATGCCAAACGTCCCATACGACCAAACCCATTAATGCCAATCTTAATACTCATGAATCTGTTCCTAAATTTTATGGCTAATTTGCTTATTACGACGAATTAACGCTATAAGCTAAATCCTATGGAAACACCATTTAAAGTTTAAACCTCAACTGTTTCATTATTAGTATCGGCTTCAAATTTACTTCGCTGGCTATTCACAAAAGCCACCAAAGTAAGCATAACTGGAACCTCGACTAAAACCCCCACAACCGTAGCCAAAGCCGCTCCTGAGTGCAGACCAAATAATGATATAGCTACCGCCACAGCTAACTCGAAGAAGTTAGAGGTCGCTATCATGCAAGCCGGAGCCGCTATCTTATGCGACAGCTTTATCTTCTTGGCAATATAATAAGTAATAAAAAAGATGCCATAGGTTTGGATCATCAGAGGAATTGCAATAAGTAAGATATTCTGTGGTTCATCGATAATCGTCTGTGCTTGGAAACCAAACAGCAGTACTACAGTGCCGAGCAGGCCGAGCATAGACCCAGGTTTAAGCCGAGCAACAAATTTATTTAGCGATTCGGTATCACCGTCTGCTTCTAGTTTTTTACGAGTTAATGCACCGGCAATCAGCGGCAATACCACATAGAGAAATACCGAGGAGAGTAAGGTTTCCCAAGGCACCTGAATATCATTCACACCCAACAGCAATGCACAAATTGGAGCAAAAGCCACCACCATAATGAGGTCGTTTATCGACACCTGTACTAAGGTATAATTAGGGTCGCCCTTTGTAAGCTGACTCCAAACAAACACCATAGCAGTACAGGGAGCCACGCCGAGTAAAATCATGCCAGCGATGTATTCGGTGGCACTATCAGGGTCGACCCAATCTACAAACAGCACCTTGAAAAATAACCAAGCCAAAAGTGCCATGGTAAAGGGTTTAACTAGCCAGTTGATGACGACTGTTAGAATTAACCCCTGAGGGCTCTTTTTAACATCTTTAATAGATGAAAAATCTATCTGCACCATCATGGGGTAAATCATCACCCAGATGAGAACGGCGATAACTAAATTAACATGGGCATATTCCAGTGATGCCACCAAAGCGAACACACCGGGTATTAGATTACCCAAAACTAAACCAATAACAATTGCGCCCCCCACCCAAACACTAAGATAACGTTCAAATAATCCCATTTTTATTAGCTCCTTTTATACCCATTTAATTACAACAAACTCGTACACGTTCTGGACGATCGCCCATTTTTTGTAAACGAGTGATGCTATTTGAAATGAGTGCCTTATTATTTGCACTGATTTCGGTAAGTATCTTAATGATCCAATCGGCTAACTGAGGATTGACCCTATAAAACACCCATTGTCCCTGGCGCTTATCCAATAGCAGACCTGCTTTTCTCATTTGAGCCAAGTGTCTTGAAACTTTTGGCTGACTCTCGCCTAGAGCCTGCATTAACTCACAGACACATAACTCCTTCTCTTCAATGATCAACAGCAAACTAATTAGTCTGGTTTCATCAGATAACAATTTGAAAAATTCTAAAGTGGTCATTTTTACTCCATATGGGCTTGTTTTCGACATACAGCATCGGCTTATCAATACTTAAACACGCGCCAAAATAGACATACACTAAATCATATATATGCTTATCCATATATGCAAGCGCGTATTTATTCTAAAAAACTAACAACGATGATAATTTTGGAATAAATAACTGTTAATTTTTTAAACCATGAAACACCTAAGTGAAAGCCATCATAAGCTCATCTGCTGCAGCTGTTTTTTAAAATATGGAGCAGTGACCGAGAATGCCATTGCCGAGTTTAGGAAAGGTATATCAGTTTTAATTCCCACTAACATTACGCATCTTGAGCTAGAGCGGGTATATAAGAAAAGGAAAGCGTTCCTAGAAGCTAGAGTCTAGGAACCTGCAGGTGCAAAATTTAAATTTAATTACCTGCTATTTTCATGTCGCTGAGTAAAATGCCACCGGTGCGGATCGAAGATCTCAAATCGCGATCTTTGCTGACCGCCACAATATTCTGATACATGTCTTTGAGGTTACCCGCTATAGTGATCTCTTCTACTGGATACAGGATCAGCCCATTTTCGACATAGAAACCCGCCGCACCACGGGAATAGTCACCGGTCACGGCATTGACA
Source organism: Shewanella sp. (assembly GCA_037132815.1). GTDB lineage: Bacteria > Pseudomonadota > Gammaproteobacteria > Enterobacterales > Shewanellaceae > Shewanella. The sequence goes on along the minus strand of JBAHZX010000115.1, from coordinate 1,811 downwards.
CCTTGACCCATAACCTCGGTCACAATAAGACCCGTACCCATCTCTTTCACTAGCTCATCGAACGTTTGCCCTGTGTGAGCGAGTGTCCAGTTATATATACCACCTGCATGCCCGGTATTCTTCAAGCCTAACTTACGAGCCGAGTAACTGGTTAATAAATAGGTCGAAAGTACCCCATTCTGAATAATTTCCCGCTCTTGGGTGGCCACACCTTCACTATCGTAGTTAGCACTTGCCAACCCACCAAATAAGTGTGGCTGTTCATTGATGTTAAACCAATCGGGAAATATCTGTGTATCGATAGCATCAAGTAGAAAACTCGACTTGCGGTATAAGCTACTGCCGCTGATCGCGCCCACTAAATGCCCCATGAGCCCAGTGGCAATTTCAGGAGCCAATAATACTGGCAGCTCAGTGGTGGCTATTTTACGCCCACCAAGACGACCCAACGTCTTCGCCGATGCCTTGCGTCCCACCTCTTCCGGTGAAAGTAGCTGATTAAATTTTCGTGAGATGGTGTAATCATAATCACGTTGCATATTGCCGTCGGTCTCACCGATAACTACGCAGCTCAGACTATAACGGGAGCTGGAATAACCATTTAAAAATCCGTGGCTGTTACCGTAAACTTTTATACCAGTATGGGCGTTAGCACTGGCACCATCGGATTTGGTGATCCGACTATCGACATCCAATGCGGCTTCTTCTGAACGAGCAGCTAACTCAATTAACTTCGCTGGAGTGACATCCTGAGGATGGTACAGACCCAGATCAGGAAAATCTGTTGCCATGAGTTCGGCTTCGGCTAATCCATTGTAAGGATCTGATGAGGTAAATTTTGCAATACCATCGGCAGCCTTAACTGCTAATTTTATAGCCTCTGGACTCAAATCTGAGGTCGATGAGCTTCCTTTACAACCATCACGAAATAAGGTGATACCTAACGCGCCATCTTTATTAAACTCTACCGTTTCAACCTCTTTCATTCGAGTCGATACGGATAAACCTTGTTGTTTACTAATCGCAACTTCTGCACCCGATGTACCGAGTTGTTTAGCATACTCAAGTGCCATAGATACAGCGTCTTTTAATGAATTTAATTCGATGTCAATGCTAGGTGTCGTCACAGTCTGCTCTTTTGTTATCAGGTATCTTAATAGCATAACAAACCCAATACTCAAGTACATTAAATAACTTGCCTCGCCGATAGGTGATTTTCTTATGAAATGTTATTATTAGCTAAGTTTATGAGAGAGATTTTTTATATATGAAAGTAGTCGGTGATTCAGAACACTTTAAACAGCCCTTCGACCATGATGAAGATTATGTCAGTAGAGCAGAAACCAAACGTGAAATCGTAATATACCAAGAGCTCGGGAAAAAACTTGTTGCACTGAGTAAAACACAGATCGACAGGTTAGCACTAGATGAACAGTTATATGACAACATATTAAAAACTAAGACCATCAAAATAAATACTGAGGCTTACCGTCGACAGTTGCAATTTATTGGCAAGTTAATGCGTTATGTTGACATAGAAGAGCTACAACTCAACATGAAAAACATGTTGAACCAGAACAGTAACGAGAGTGCTAAACTGAATGTCGCTGAAAAATTAAAAGATCAGCTTATAAGCAAAGGTGATAGTGCCGTGCAGGCCCTCATCGAAAAGCATCCAGACTTAGAAAGACAAAAACTGCGCCAACTCATACGCCAATCTAAAAAAGAACTCACTAAAAAACCCGATGAAGCATCTAAGTCTGCCATCGAGTTAGTAAAATATATACGAAACGAACTGGCTGAATAACCTG
>JBAHZX010000099.1:0-13128 GCA_037132815.1 Shewanella sp. | reverse complement strand
AATACGACCAACGATTTCCTGACCAAATATAAGTGACATCACCACACCAAACCTGATTAGGCTCTACTACTGCAAATTGTCTGTCCAAATAATTGGGGATTTCAAGATGGGGTTCCCCTCCTTTTTTATAGCTGTGCTTAGGCTGCTGGCAGCTCACTAAAACCAACTTCTTCATTAACCGGCCAGCTCGGCTTAATTCGTTTTTCGAGTTCTTTGATTTTTATACCAAACGCATTTAATTTCTGATCAGACTAGCCCAATTCCGCCCAATGAAACAATCAAAAAAGAGATTTTAAATCTGTTATCCGACAAGTGATTAGTCTTGGACTGCTAAGAGAGAAAGAGGAGATTAGCTTAAGGGGTTTAAGCTGGATGAAAATCGGGAGATCGCATTTTTGCCCACCAATGATCATCGGCGACAATTTGGCCCCGCTTATCGATTCTTGGATAGGCAATATTCTTGCGTTTGCAAGCCTTGGCATAGATGGGATGGCCTTGCTCGAATAGCTTTATCTGGCAATATTGGTCATCTAGTTTGCGAAAGCCATACATGCCTACTGCTTGTCGCTGTCGTTGGGCTTCATACATGATGAGAGCAGAGGCTACTGAGACATTGAGTGATTGCACCATGCCTATCATGGGAATAATGATATGCTGATCGGCAATCGCTATGCCTTCGGGACTTACGCCATCATGTTCATTACCTAAGATAATGGCGGTGGGGCAAGTATAATCTATTTGACGAAAATCGACGGCATCTTCTGATAAATTAGTGGCTAAGATCTGCATGCCCTGAGTGCGAAATACCTGCTCGGCATTATGCATATGATAGTGCTTAATCGTTTTCACCCATTGCTGGCTACCGGAAGCGGTATTACCCGAGACGCGCATCTCTATATCTGGCCATACTGCATGAATTTGATGAATACCTACAGCATCTGCGGTGCGGATCACTGCTGCTATATTATTGGTGTTATGTACTTTATCCAGACATAGGGTGAGATCTGGTTGACGATTATCCAACATTTTATTGATGCGGGCAAAACGTTCTGGGCTCATGGCGGTACTTGTTAACTCTGTGATGTGTATCAATCTACCTCAGGCTGCTCTGAAACCTGCATTTTGAAGTCGAACGGGTATATTCATTCATGGAAGGCAAATCAAAGGGCGCTGAAGCGCCCTGATAGAGAGTAAAATTGAGGTTAAACCTCCATCACTCCATCCATTTCCACCAGTGAGCCTTTCGGTAGCTGTTTAACACCGATAGCCGCACGAGCAGGGTAAGGCTGAGAGAAATAACGCTCCATAGTCTCATTGACTGTGGCGAAGTTACTCAGATCTGTCATGAAAATATTAAGCTTGACAATATCATTCAAAGAGCCACCAGCGGCTTCACAGACCGCTATTAAGTTTTCGAAAACCTGAACCACTTGGGCTTCAAATTTATCGCTAACCATCTGCATTGTCACTGGATCTAATGGGATCTGACCAGAAAGATAGACTGTGCTGCCCACTTTAACCGCCTGAGAATAGGTGCCGATTGCCTGTGGTGCCTTATCGGTTGCTATAATTATTTTTTCTGCCATAACGCTCTCTTTATTTAGTTTGTGTTAGTTATTTATCGATTACGGGATGTTCTAAGTACTTCGGGTAGCACCCTGATGCGGCGCATCACGTTTGCTAAATGAATTCGGTCTTTAACTGCGATCCTAAGAGTGATCAGGAAGACTCTTCCATCACGTTCTTGGGTACTCAGGTTATGAATATTGGCACCTGATGCGGCGACGATCGAGGTTATTTTAGCGAGTGCACCTTGGTGGTTCACCAGTTCAACACTAAGGTTAGCTTGGAACTCGACACCTTCGGCGTTATCCCATTGAACCGGGATATATTTATCTGGTTCACTTTGGTAGTTGCGAGTATTGGTACAACTTTCCATATGAACCACTAGTCCTTTACCCGGACTAACATGCGCGATAACCGCATCTCCTGGAATGGGACGGCAGCAGTTGGCGAAGGTGACGAGCATCCCTTCAGCACCACGTATAGGCATCATATGGGAATCATTATGTTCTTGGGTTTCGATCTGATCGCCAATTAATCTCTGGGCGATCACTATGCTCATCGCGTTGCCTAGACCAATATCGGCTAACAATTCATCTAAGGTGTTATGTTTAGTATCATTGACGACTTTATCAATCTGCTCAAGATCGATTGAGTCTAGTTTTGTCTCGCCCAACGCGTGATTGAGTAGGCGTTTACCTAAGATAATCGCATCACCCTCAGTCATACTTTTAAGTAATTGACGGATTTTGGCGCGAGCCTTGCCAGTAACCACAAAGTTAAGCCAGGCTGCATTTGGGCGTGCACCTTTTGCGGTAATGATCTCGATGGTTTGACCTGAGATTAAAGGTTGACTCAAGGGGTAGGCTTGACGGTTAACACGAGCACCAACACAGGTGTTACCCACATCAGTATGAACTTCGTAGGCAAAATCAACAGGGGTCGCCCCTACAGGAAGCTCGAGGATCCGACCTTCTGGGGTAAATACGTAAATCTCTTCTGGGAAGAGTTCGGTTTTGAAGTTTTCCACAAATTCGAATGAGGTGCTGGCACTTTGCTGAAGCTCGAGTAGGCTTTGCATCCACTTACGAGCACGAACTTGTGTGGTTGTACCTTGCTCTGTCGAGCTACCTTTCTTATAAATCCAGTGAGCCGCCACTCCTTTATCCGCCATCTGGTCCATATCTTCGGTACGGATCTGTATTTCTACTGGCACACCATGGGGACCAAATAGTGAGGTATGCAATGACTGATAGCCATTGGCTTTTGGAATGGCGATATAATCTTTGAAGCGGCCAGGACGTGGTTTGTATAGGCCATGCATCGCCCCCATAACTCGGTAACAGGTATCGATGGAATCGACGACGATACGAAAGGCGTAAATATCCATGACTTCCTGGAATTGAAGCTCTTTACTCTGCATCTTGTTGTAGATGGAATAGAGGTTTTTTTCTCGACCTTTAATCGTGCCCTTGATACCGGTATCTTCGAGGCGAGTATACACCGCTGCTTCTATGCTCTGGACTAATTCTTTGCGATTACCGCGAGCGGCTTTAACGACCTCTTTTAATACGCGGTAGCGCATAGGATAATATGCATGAAATCCTAAATCTTCTAGCTCCGTCTTGATGTTATGAATACCAAGGCGATTGGCAATAGGGGCATAAATTTCTAGGGTTTCCCGCGCAATCCGGCGACGCTTATCTGGCCTAAGGGCTCCTAGGGTGCGCATATTGTGGGTTCGGTCGGCTAACTTGATAAGAATAACTCGGATATCTTGAGTCATAGCCATCATCATCTTGCGGAAGTTTTCGGCTTGAGCCTCTTTCTTGTCGCGAAATTTTAGTTTATCAAGCTTGGAGACACCTTCAACCAGTTCGGCGATGGACTCACTGAAAAGCTTGGCGAGTTCATCTTTGGTTATTGGGGTATCTTCAATAGTATCATGCAGGAGGGCAGCCATAAGCGTCTCGTGATCGAGACGCATATCGGACAGGATGCGAGCGACTGCAACCGGATGTGTGATATAGGGTTCACCACTTGTGCGCATTTGACCTTCATGGGCATCGCGCGCCACTTGATAGGCCTGCTTGAGTAATGTTACCTGATCAGGTTCTAAATAACTTGATGCAGACTCTTTGAGACCTTCAAACAGATACAAGTGACTGGACTCCTTATATTATGCTGTTATGACCTTCGGCAATGGCTGCAACCGCAGCAATCTCCGCAGCTTCACGTTCACGAACAGTTTGGCGCTCATCGGCATCCAAGGTATCAGCAGTCACGAGACCTAATTCGATTTCGCGCAGGGCGATAATCGTAGGTTTGTCGTTCTCTACTTCAACCATAGGGTCTTTACCCTGCACAGCAATTTGGCGAGCACGACGCGCTGCAACCAGGATCATATCAAAACGGTTGCCGATTTTGTTTACGGCGTCTTCTACAGTTACGCGAGCCATGTATGGAACTCCAGTGTTAGGATGAAAAAATACACATAATGACAGCTAGTCTGCCAACAGATCTTTTATCATATCATTTTGTGTATGAATTTGGCCAGCACCTGTTAGCTGTTGGCTGCGAATAATGGTGACTAAATCGCTTAAAGCGGTGTCGAAATTATCATTAATGATGATGTAGTCATATTCATTATAATGGGAGATCTCAGATGTAGCTTGAGCCATACGACTAGCGATGACTTCGCTACTATCTTGACTACGGCCCGTTAGACGTTTTTCTAATTCGGCTTTAGAGGGAGGAAGAATAAATATTCCAATGGCTTCAGGCATGGCCTTCTTGACCTGCTGGGCACCTTGCCAGTCGATATCTAGAAAGACATCTATGCCTTCTTCTAGTGTTCTCTCGATCACTTTTCGTGATGTGCCGTAGTAGTGGCCAAACACTTCAGCCCATTCGAAAAATGCATTTTTGGCGATCAAGGCTTTAAATTCTTCAGGGGTGACAAAATGATAGTGCTGTCCATTGACCTCTGCTGGGCGAGGTTGGCGGGTCGTATGTGACACGGAAACTTGTTTATCAGCAGGCTTATCTTGTAGTAATGCCAAAATGAGAGAGGATTTACCTGCACCGCTGGGCGCTGATATAATAAATAGGTTTCCGCGTGCGGTCATGTGTAAGCATCCAAAATTTTAAAACTAAATGTGGCTCCCGAGCATCGGGAAGCCATACATTATACGCCTGAGTTCAGCTGCGGCGCTAGTGGCAGTTTAAGCTGATTTCTTTTAATATTTTTGACAGAACAGGATAAATGAAACAAATTTAATGCACACTTTATCCGCTTTATTCAAGCAGCCACTGACTTTGAGCTATAAATTAGTTAGTCTGTCTGTATACGGTTATTTAGGTGTATGTCGCCTATAAAGAGATGAGACCTACTGGCCGCTTCGTTTTACTCTTGGCTCCTAGGAGTAGAGAGCCTTCAATTTTATTAGGTATTTTTTAATGCAATATCAATCACTTTTTTGCTTCAGGGGCCTAGATAATGGTGTTAGATTTGCAGTAATTAGTGCTTCTGTATATTTTATATTACTACTTGGTTTTGTGTTCTTTGGTCAAAGCGCGGCCCTCTTGGTGCTAGGCTGTTTACTTGCCCCGGTTCTTGGCTTGAGTGCCTATAGAAGGATGCGTGATGTGGCACGAGCAGGTTGGTATGCCTGTCTGGTTTTAATCCCCTTATCCTTGTTTTCGATCACACTCGTTTATGCTGCTAGCCTAGCACTAGCAGTCATCATATTGGTTATTGCTGTTTTACTCAGCCTGTTCTTTGCTAGACTCTCCCCAGTTGGCAAGGTTAAGTCTTATCATCAAGGCTATGTGGGCCCCGCCGTTACATCGGTATTGAGAGCTAATGTTAGACGAGTTGAACCTAGTTTGGGCCATCATGGGGGTATTGCAGATCTAGATGACGGCACTGAGGAACCTCCGGCATATGAAGGCGTGAGTGAAGAGGATCATCAATGGCAGACATTCTCTTTTCAGAATTTTTCGGATTCTATGGTACTTAGACAGTGGATTAATTGGGCCAAGCTGAATCAAAAAATATTGTTAGGTGTCGCGGTTGGCTTGGTTTTTTTAGTGCTCATGATAGCTCTGCTTCAAGCATTCTCTTCTGATAACAAAGTCGCAATTGAGCTTGTTGAAGAAACATCAAAACAGGTACCAGTTAGACAGGAGGCTAAGATCCCAGACGGATTTAGTGTGCTGCTGGAAAATGATGTACTGATCATTCGCTGGTTAGGAGAGAAGCGCGCCGAAGGCGAGATCTGGTCCCTTACATCTGCACAGGGTGATAGCAGCTGTGCCAATTTGAGCTTTAATGATGGCAGTAATTATCGACCTATGCTGGTGGAATATATGCCGGATACGTCTATCGAGGCGCGTTTTTCACCATTAGATACCCAAAGTATAATCTCTGATATCGCAATGCGTGGCAGCATCAAGCTTTGCGGCTATAATTTCAGTCTCAAGGGCAGCCAGTCCGCATTGTCAAAAAATGCCGAGTTCATCCCCTATTTATAGCTGAAATCACGCATCTTAAAGTAGAACGGGGATATACCCGCTGGTATTAAATAACAACAATGGAGTTATTGCGTGATTGATTTTATCAGGCTATCAGTACTGCCATACTTTGGTATTCAGACTCAGAATGTAAAAGTGTCTCCTTTAGGCAATGGCCACATAAATGATACCTTTCTAGTGTGTTGGAATGACACAGAATTTGTGCTGCAGAGGATAAATACTCAAGTATTTAAAACGCCCTATGCTCTGGTCAAAAATGCGCAGATAATAGCCGAGTTTTTACAGAAAAAGCGTGACAAAAATACTTATTCGTTAAAAATTGTTAAGCCACTAAGAACCGAGAAAGGTCTGTTAGCTATCGACCTTGGGGAACAAGGCTTTTGGCGTGCCATTAATTATCTGCCATACAGTCACAGCATAGATGTGGTGAGCTGTGAAGCTGAAGCCTTTTCAGCTGCCAAGGCATTTGGACATTTCACATCGGCATTGAGCGATCTCGATGCGACTGAGCTTGAAGATGTTATTCCACAGTTTCATCATCTTTACGGACGCATAGAGCAACTTAAAGCGGCAGTAAAAAGTGATCAATTTAATAGGCTGAAAACCTGTCATGATTGGGTCAGATGGGTATTTTCTCAGCAAAATATTTTGCAGGAACTTACCGATATATTGCCAGTATTACCTCTTAGGGTTTGCCATAACGATACTAAAATCAACAATATGCTCTATGATAAACGAGATATGAGTAGTTTGGCTATCATAGATCTTGATACCTGCATGAAGGGGCACCTCATGTATGATTTCGGTGATATGGTGAGAACCTTCACTTCTCCGGAAGAGGAGGATTCTACCGCATTAGATAATGTCTATATCCGCGAATCTATTTTTGCTGCCATTTGTCGTGGTTATTTGAGTGAACTAGACACTGTGCTAACCCAAGATGAAAAGGCCAGCTTGTGGCTGGGTACTCGTGTGATTTGTTTGATGATAGGGGTGCGTTTTTTGACCGATCATCTCAGTGGCGATGTCTATTTTAATATTCATCATGAGAATCATAATCTAGAACGTGCAGCTAACCAATTTACTCTCTATAAAAGTCTGCTTAAGCAACAAAAGCGGTTAAAATCCTATCTCGTCTAAAGCTTATTTAATGATGAGTGTTGTGCCATTGGGATATTTATTCATCATATCATAATGTCAATATCTCACGTATTCTCCGCGCTTTTTCTAGCCCCACACCTTCTACTTTTATCAATTCATTTATTGGTGCCGTGAACACAGCTTCAATATTATCAAAATAGTTTATAAGTCGCTTGGCAAGTTTAGGGCCGATCTCTGGCAGACTCTGAAGTATGAACAGTTGGCGGTTTTTATTACGCTTAGGCTTCCTTCCATTAAGTACCACTCCAGTTTCCCTACTGTGTAATTGTGTGGCACAGAAATAGAGGATTTTAGCCGATTCAGTTTGAGACAAGCTACGTAAAATTGGCATGTTAAAGTTGAGAGAAATAGAACATAAAGCGCCTATTAGGGCTTCTCGAGTAATATCATAGGAGGCAATATCACGAGTAGCCCCTTCAATAAGGAGTGCCACATTACTTGAGCATCCAGACAGTTTGGCTACCTGAGAAAATAGCCTACCGTTACAAAGAGAAAGAACGAGATCCGGTAGTGTTTTTCTTTCTATTAACCAGTTGTTTATCTGATAATCACCGAGTATTAGGCGTTTTCTTACCAGATTTAGATCGGCGTGGAGTGACAGTTGTTCGAGGAGTATGTCTGCGTGCTCTCTGTCGTCATAAACTATTTCAATTATAGCTTTATTCATCTTGAATATTTAAAGTCATTCTTTGATTATTAATGAGTTTAGTTTATATGCTGTGAAATTAAATAAAAGTCAGCCTATATAGGCGTATCTAATGAAAGATGTTGACACTATCATTTGATGATCGATAAGGTTTTGTGATATTGATCAATTCCTTGGGCTACTAGGCATAAAAATCACTAGCTGAGTTGAGCACAGCCAGTGAGCAAGTTGTTTATTGAATCAATGTTGTTTTGATTGTGGTGGCGAGATCATTACCAACCTGTCTTCAAGCGATTGTCGCTAGAAGGCTTTCTTTGCTCAGCCTTGAGCTTAAAGATTCTTATTTGGTAAACATCTGTACAGCATCATCTTTAGTTGGCTCTTTGGCTTCAGGCTTTCTAGACGTAACAGGATTGTTAATATGATCATCTAGGTTATCGTTGAGCATCTCTTTATATTCTTTAGTGAACCATTCGAGTGCATTGGTTTTTTCTGCTGCTAAATCAGCAGATTTTAATGCCGCTTCGAAGGCATTAAAACGAGATGCGGCGAAACGTAATGCGGTACCGACTTTACTCACATCTTCTTCTGTCGTATTTATGTCGTTGGCAAGAGCAATAAATTGATCAGCTAATTGAAAAATGGTGGTGTCTTTTTTTTCTTTTGACATGGTACGCTCACTGTTTTAATTAGAATGTAAACAAAAATTAGTGGTCGAATACTAACGTAAATTAGCCATGATTAAAGCACTAATATCAACTATATGAGATCTGAGTCAGCATACTCTATGGTGAGGCAGTGAGGACCGGCGACTACAGGTGATATTCAGCGTATACTGAACATTAGAATACTCTTTATTTGTTACATTTTACCTAGTTTAAGTTATCAATTAACACTGGTTTTTGGCCTATCCTGTTATGAGGACACTATGACTTTATATTGCCATTGGAACACCTTTATAGAAGTTGAAAAAAGTTTAGATTATTACCAAAAACTTCAAAGTTTCGTTCAGAGTGAACGCAATAGTGGCAAGGCCATATTTCCCCTTCAGGAAGAAGTTTTCACCGCTTTTGAGAAAACACCTCTAGATAAGGTAAGAGTGGTGGTCATTGGGCAAGATCCTTACCATGGACCCAACCAGGCTCATGGTCTGTGTTTTTCGGTTAAGCATGGGGTGAAAATACCCCCTTCTTTGGTGAACATATATAAGGAGTTAGTGACTGATATTCCCAGTTTTAAAACACCTGATCATGGTCATTTATCGAGTTGGGCCGAGCAAGGAGTATTGATGCTCAATACAGTATTGACCGTCGAACAGGGCAAGGCACATTCCCATGCTAAATCGGGTTGGGAGACCTTTACCACCCACGTACTTAAGTTGCTAAACGAACAAGAAACACCGATTATATTTATCCTTTGGGGCGCACATGCTATTAAGAAGGGTAAGGTGATCACATCAGGGCATCACCATATATTATCTGGCCCACATCCTTCACCTCTCTCTGCATACCGTGGTTTCTTTGGGTGCGAACACTTCTCTAAAACCAATGCTCTGCTAACATCACTTGGAACAAAACCGATTGATTGGTCGGTTTAAATCTAGACCATATTTTGTGCGGCAGACTCAGTTTGAGGCTTAATTAGCCGCCTCTCTAGCCTTAACTGTTTTATGAAAATGTCAGTCTTTGTGTTTTTCTAAACGATAGTGATCGGCCAATGGACCTGTGATGCTCTTGCCTTTTGTGTCTAGGAGTAACAACTGGTTTTCTCCTACCAGATATTGTTTAGGGGAAGCTTGCCTGCTGGCATTGCCCATCAGGCTAATTTTGTTGCTTTCACCGTTCCACTTAAATGAACCCGCTTCGGTAAATACTTTTTTAGCTTCATTTTCATCACCTAGGTAGCGAGTCTCTAACACATAGGTATTATCTTGGTTTAGTGTGAGAGTCGTGTCTATGCCTTCGCAACTGGCGCAAGGTGTGATTCCTGAATAGGTGCCGTTCCAGTCCAATGACGTTTGGCTGGTATCAGTAATAGGCACAGAGTTTTTAGGTTGCAGAGTCTGTTCTTGAGCCAAGGTGCTATCTGCTGTAGGGGTCTCTTGTTCTGAGCAGGCGCTAATGCTGAGGGCTAGCAGAGATATGACAGTAAGGTGTAATTTCATGATGATCCTTATGAGTCCTTTAGAAAGTGCCACCGACAATGCTAGCATAATTATCCGTTAAATCAGCTAATTTAACGACTCAAACACATATGTATGTGTCGGGGTGATCAGCATCGGTAGAGGGATATCCCAATGCTCATAGGGTAAGCTTTCTACCCGCTGACAATCATGGGCAAAGCCGATAGGAAAGGGTTTTCCTTGAGTTTTCCATTTCGCTAAGGTCCTGTCGTAAAAACCGCCACCCATGCCCATACGATTACCTTGTATATCAAAAGCCACCAAAGGCGTGATCACCACATCCAATTGATTAGGCATTATTATTTGAGTGATATCCAGCTTAGGCTCCCATATTTTCAGTGAGTTCTGCAATAGCGGTGTTAAAGGTGTATAAGCTAGAAAGAGTAGGTTACCTTTGCTAAAAGGGTGAAGTCGTGGCAAATAGAGTTGAACACCAAGTGCCCACAATGCTTCAATCAAAACACTCGTATCTAGCTCACCGTCATTAGTGAGGTACAGGGCCACATGTTTAGCCTCTAGTTTGATAATTTCAGTCAACATCCGCTGTGCCGAACAAGCGGCAAATTTTTGTTGATCACTATCGCTAAAACTTTGACGAGCACTACGAATCAATGTCCGGACTTGATGCCGAGTCGATTGACGGCTTGCCGGTGTTTTTAGGCTAGGTGTGAACTCTTGTTTCAATATAGACTCTGGTTATTACTATAAGACAGATTCAGTGTACCGCCGAGACTTACTTTTTTTCAAGTTCAAGGAGGGTTATAATCTAGGTATTAGGCTCTTCTTGTTAAATTTGATGCCATAGGCTAACTCCTTTAGGAGCCTTTATTGGTATGAGTGTTGCTTTTATTGCTTGAATCTAGCAAGTGTCTGGTTGAACTTGATCAGAATAACCGTGAAGGGTATATCTAAAAAAAATATCTTTGTGTATTTCGATTCAATTGCCGATATGGCATTGATGATAAGTAACACTAGATTCAAGAAATTTATGCTTATGTTAACAAGGAACAGTATGAAGGAAGCATCAAAAATGATTAATGTATTAGCTGTAACACATCATAATCGAAAAAATATAAATCCTATTCGACCAGAAGCCTCTCAGATAATAGGGCTACATCAATCTGGTAAAGTTAAAGTTACGGTGTTATGCAACCCTAAATCAACGTTAATTCCTTTTTTAGAAAAACACGGTATAGAGGTTTTGACCGATCCGCTTGATAGAAAGGTCTCGCTGAGAAGCATCAAAAAAATACGACATATAATTAAAGAAAAAAAGATAGATATATTACATTTGTTCAATAATATTGCTTGTAGTAACGGCGCTACTGCTGCTATTGGCACAAATGTGAAAGTTATTGCTTATCGAGGGCAAACAGGAAATATAAGTCGCTTAGACCCATTTAGTTATTTGACATTATTACATCCACGGCTAAATAAAATCAGTTGTGTGGCGAACTCAGTTACGAAAGATTTACGAACACATGTATGGGGAGATAAAAATAAAGTTGTCACTGTCTACAAAGGCCATGACCAGTCTTGGTATCAGAACCCCCCTACAGATCTTAGTGGTTTAAAATTAGCAAACAAATCATTTGTAATGTCACTCGTTGCAAATCTTCGACCACGTAAGGGCTTGCCTGTCTTAATGAAGGCAATGGCTTTATTACCTGCTGATATTAATATTGATTTGCTACTTGTTGGTGCTAATCCAGATTCTAAAAAAATACAATCACTAATCGAAATAAGTAATAAAAAATATCGTATACATGCTCTTGGCTATAGAGAAGATGCGCCAGAAATTGCAGCTGCTTCTGATTTGGTATTACTGCCTACCACTAAACGAGAAGGCTTATGCCGAGCCATCTTAGAAGCTAACTCTTATGGTGTAGCCTCAATTGTTTCTGATACGGGAGGCAATGCTGAGCTAGTTAAAGATGGTGTAACAGGTATTGTAATTCCGCCTTCAAATGCGCAAGCATTAGCAGATGCAATCTTTAAATTATATAATAATAGAGACCTTTGTAAACAGTATGGCGTTCAAGCAAAACAACGTGCTATTACAAAATTTAATGTTGAGCAAGGTGTAAGTGCGACACTTGCTATTTATCAACAATTATTAAAATAGAGTAAAAGTTTAATTAAGATTTTTATTAGAACCTGAATGATGTAAGTAACTGATTACATTGTAAGTTGGTTGGTTGTTATTTGGATCTAAGCCATTGTGCTCTCAGGTTTGCTAGCGTGGTACTCTATTGAAAAGTAAGAGAAATAAAAAGTTACACTTATTTTAGTCATTTAGAATATAAATGTATAGTGCTTGTGCATTATCATTACATGATAACTTTTTATATTTTCAATGGGATTATTTAATGAGTGATGCTTTTTCTATCGTTGATGGTGTTTTAAATTTCAGTTCTTTTTTCACCGTGACACTAGGCATTATTGTGCTATTTGTGGGGCGTCGCATTAATAGCTGTTCAAGGTTATTACAGGAATTTAGTATTCCTGAACCTGTCACTGGAGGTATCTTTTTCTCAATATTTATCAGTCTTTTATTCGTTTTTACCAATATTGAAATCCAATTTGATTTAACAGCTCGCGATGTTTTACTGGTGTACTTTTTTACTACCATTGGTATTAATTCGAGCTTAAAGGATTTACGCAGTGGAGGAAAACCACTGGTTATTTTACTGTGCATTACTATTGCTTATATGATGATTCAGAATGTGACAGGGATAACGATTGCACAGCTGTTTGGACAATCTCCAGCCGTTGGCATATTAGGGGGTAGTGTCTCTTTGATTGGTGGGCATGGTACTGCTATCGCTTGGGCTCCTGGCATAGGCAGTGATTATGGCGTGAGTAATGCGATGGAAATAGGCATTGCCTGTGCGACGTTTGGTCTTATTTTAGCGAGCTTAATGGGCGGGCCTATTGCCAAATATTTAATCAATCGTCATGGCTTAAAAGCGTCACAGGAAGAACAAGAAGCTGCTATGCAATCACAGAATTCATTAGAAAAAGGGATCACTAGTTTTGA
>JBAHZX010000052.1:0-7661 GCA_037132815.1 Shewanella sp. | reverse complement strand
GCATCGACAACGGTCGAAAGTCTGTGGGCTATAACTAAGCTTGTGTGTCCTATCGCCACCTCTTTCAGAGCATTTAATATTGCCTGTTCCGATTGACTGTCTAATGAAGATGTTGCTTCATCAAATACCAAAATCGGCGATCCCTTCAGAATAGCCCTAGCAATCGCCACTCTCTGTTTCTCACCACCTGATAACTTCAAGCCTCTTTCACCGACTGTGGTATGCCAACCATCGGGTAAGGTCTCAATAAAATGAGAAAGATGCGCCGTGCTTATTGCTTGCTGAACTTCCTCATCGCAGGCATCAGGACGACCATAACGAATATTTTCAAATATTGTGTCATTAAATAGAACTGTATCTTGTGGAACTATGGCGATAGCTTGGCGAAGTGCATCCTGAGTCAAGTTACTAATATTAATGCCATCCAAACTAATACTGCCTTTTTCGACATCATAGAAACGAAAAAGCAACTTAACAATAGTTGACTTGCCGGCTCCACTATCTCCAACTATCGCAACTTTCTGTCCCGGCAGAATGGTAAAATTCACATTTTCAAGAATTTGACGAGTATCATAGCTAAAGCTAACAGACTCGAATTTTAGCTCTCCTAATCCTGAGCAGACTTCCTTGGCATCTTCTTTATCCTGAATGAGAGGAACCCGATTCAGTAGGCCAAACATTCTTTCTATATTAGCTAAGGCACCACGGATTTCTCGATACACGAACCCCAAAAAATTAAGTGGGATAAAAAGTTGCATCATAAAGGCATTAACCAATACAAAATCGCCTATGGTCATCACGCCTTGTGACACATTTTGAGCAGCGAGTGCCAGCATCAAGGTCATTGCCACCGAAATAATCAGTGCTTGCCCCGCATTGAGCGCAAACAGTGACAAACGATTTTTCCTTTTTGCATGCTCCCATTCTTCTAATGCTTCATCGTAGCGTTTCGCCTCATAGGCTTCATTATTAAAATACTTCACCGTTTCATAATTAAGCAAACTATCTACTGCTCGGGAATTAGAATGTGAATCAGCCTTGGCAGCTTCACGCACAAACTCGGTACGCCATTCCGTTGCAAGTATAGAAAACAGCCCATAGGCCAAGACAGCACCTAAGGTGATTGCCGCAAAGGTGATGCCATAATTATAGAAAAATATGCCAACGACTAAGGCGATTTCTAATATCGTAGGGATGATATTAAAAATCATAAAACGCATCAAAAAGTTGATACCACTGGTACCTCTTTCTATATCCCTAGACAAACCTCCGGTTTTTCGCTCCAAATGAAACTCTAAATCAAGGCGGTGAAGGTGCTCAAAAACATTAAGCCCTAGTCTTCTGATAGCCCGTTCGGTAACACGGCCAAATAAGGTATCCCTGACCTCTGAAATCAAGGTGTTAAGCAGCCGTAGTCCACCATAGGCAAGGACCAAGGCAATTGGAACACTGAGTAACTGCTCAGGTGATGCTGCACTTAAGTCATCGACCAAATACTTTAATATGAAGGGAAGAGAGACGCTGGCAATTTTAGCAATGATCAAACACAACAAGGCCAGCATCACCCTCTTTTTAAACTCAAATAAATAAGGCCAGATTAACTTTAATACATGAAGGTTTAGTTTATCTATGGGTCCATCAAAATAAAGAGAAGGTCGCATTTATTTTTAATCCTAATACAAATAAGAGTATTACAGAGCCAAGATGCTGACATTCAACAAAAAGGCCAAACTCATCTTATCGCCTCATGGGAAAGTTTAGCTAAAGCCAATAAATATCGGCTCAACCATAACCAAGGTTAGTCATATATTGAAGTGGCGCTGTCCGCTCACTCTAATTAATGCAGGATAAAAGAGGCACTAAGTCTCCTTTTATCCTTTATTAATTAAGAGTACCTAAGACGACCGACGGGCAATAATAGCCTCATTAAGTGTCGCTAAAATTGATTCAGTATCATCCCAACCAATACAGGCATCGGTAATACTTTGGCCATAACACAAAGATTGGCCTTCAACATAATCTTGACGACCTTCGATGAGGTTACTCTCGATCATCACGCCAAAAACTCCATAATTACCTTTAGAGACTTGAGCTGCCACATCTTCACCAACCAACATTTGGCGCTTAAACTGTTTGGAGCTGTTAGCATGACTGAAATCAATCATGATATTAATGTCTAACCCAGCCTTCTTAAGTTGATTACTGATGTCACTGACATGTTCACTACTGTAATTAGGCTCTTTACCACCACGTAAAATAATATGGCAGTCCGAATTACCTTTGGTCTCAACGATAGCCGAATGACCAAACTTAGTGACAGATAAAAAGTGATGGGAAGCACTCGCCGCGCCTATGGCGTCAATGGCAACCTTGATGGTGCCATCAGTACCATTCTTAAAACCCACTGGAGATGAGAGACCTGAAGCCAATTCTCGATGCACTTGAGATTCAGTCGTTCTCGCACCAATCGCTCCCCAACACATAAGATCGGCGACATATTGTGGAGTGATCATATCGAGAAACTCACCCGCTGTAGGGATGCCAATATCGTTGAGATCTAACAGTAATTTGCGTGCAGTTCTCAGCCCATCATTAAGCCTAAAGCTATTATCCATATAGGGGTCGTTAATCAATCCCTTCCAGCCCACTGTAGTACGAGGCTTTTCGAAATAGACTCGCATGACAATTTCTAGTTGTTCCTTATATTGCTCACGTAACGTCACTAAACGCTCACCATACTCTAGCGCAGCCTTAGGATCATGGATTGAGCATGGGCCAATGACGACCAATAAACGATCATCTTTTTTTCTCAATATTTGGTGTATATTATTGCGTGCGTTAAAAACGGTAGCCGATGCGTTCTCAGTCGCCGGAAATCGCTCAAATATTGCAATTGGTGGCAATAGTTCTTTGATCTTGTTAATTCGAACGTCATCATTTTTGTAATACATGGTTATAAACTCACTTTTGCTATCGTTAAAACAGATTTATCTTTATTGCAATACTAAGTTAAATTTATCCAGTATTACCCTGCAATGCAACAAGATATAAACACAGACAAAAAATAACAACTAACATATTATTGTATATTGACAATATAAAAAACAAATTTCATATAAAGGTGAATATACCCACTCAAACTCATTAGAGCGACAGGGCCTTGGGCATATTGCCGAGCGGGATCAGAAATCCTAGTCCAAAATTAGAACAGTCAAATCAACGGTCTCTTTTATCTCGATATCGGCTAATATATATCAAACAAATTCAACATTTATTTGATATGAACAGAAAATTATACACTGTTAAAACCAGCTAAAAGTTGCTACACTTCGCCGCCGTGAATTATTCGTAGTTAAGGCATCTACTGCCTGACGAATAGAGGACATTACCTGCGTTTGGTTAGGTGCACAAAAAGTTGAATAGAGGCCCCAAGAAATGAGATTTGAATCTTTTAGTTTTGCTCCCGAGATTTTGCGCGCTATCTCTGAATGCGGCTATCAAAAAATGACGCCTGTTCAGCAAGCAGCCATCCCCGCTATTCGTCGCGGTCAGGATGTTTTAGCCAGTGCACAAACTGGCACAGGTAAAACGGCTGCTTTTACACTGCCGATTCTGCAGAAAATGTTCGATAACCCGATGCCGACTCAGAGATCCAATGCACGGGCGCTTATCCTCACACCAACACGTGAACTTGCCTCTCAAATTGCCGAAAACATCACTGATTACAGCAAGTATATAGATATCTCGGTACTAACAATCTACGGGGGGGTTAAGTTAGAGAGTCAGGCACAGAAACTTAAGCGTGGCACAGATATCATAGTTGCGACTCCAGGGCGTCTACTAGAACACCTTCAAGCCTGTAACTTAAACTTATCTAATGTCGAATTTTTGGTACTGGATGAAGCCGACCGTATGCTTGATATGGGCTTTATTAGTGATATTCAGAAAATAATGCAAGCCGTCAACAAGCAACGTCAAAACTTACTCTTCTCGGCGACATTCTCCAGTGCTGTGAAAAAACTGGCTAACGACATGTTAGTCAAGCCTAAGCTTATCAGTCTAAACAGCCAAAACAGCACCGCTGATACTGTTAGTCAAGTCGTCTATCCTGTTGAGCAACGCCGCAAGCGCGAGTTACTCTCTGAACTTATCGGTAAGAAAAACTGGCAACAGGTACTAGTTTTTACTGCCACACGTGATGCGGCGGACAAACTAGTCAAAGAACTCAACCTAGATGGTATCCCTTCATCTGTAGTTCATGGTGAGAAGGCCCAAGGCAACCGTCGCCGTGCCCTAAGAGAATTTAAACAGGGTAAAGTTCGTGCCTTAGTCGCCACCGAAGTGGCTGCACGCGGCCTGGATATTCAAGATCTCGAATACGTAGTTAACTATGACTTGCCTTTTCTGGCTGAAGATTACGTACACCGTATTGGTCGTACCGGCCGTGCAGGTAAATCTGGAGTCGCCATCTCTCTGGTGAGCCGTGAAGAGGAGCGCACCTTATACGATATTGAAACCTTAATTGGTAAGAAACTGCGTCGTATCACAATCCCTGGATATGAAGTTGGAAGCCGAGATCTGTTGATCAAGCAACTGCAGAAACGTCGTAGCTTTGCCAAAAAGCAGCACCGTGAAGATAATGCAGCAGCTCAGGTCACTGCCGAGAGGAATATGCAAGGTCGTCGAGTGAAAGTGAAAAACTCTGCCAACAAACCCGTCACCAAAATCATAAAAATCCGCTAAGACTTAAAAGGACAGGCTGATGTTTAGCTATAATCAGTCCCACTCGAATCAACTGGGGTTATCTCTATCAATATCGAGATGACTAGGAGCCAAATTATCCAGTGTATTGCTCATCTATTCTGTTGAAACATAATGGTAGTGAATCATACTCGTCCACAATATCACTAAAATAATATAAAAAATTACATATGATCAAGCACTCCTGCAGATCGAGTGATAACATAAAGCCAATGCAAATTTGAAGAAAAATCCAGATGACACACTCTGCCAGTATGCCTCATTACCAGCGTTTAACTGAACACTTCCAGATAATTGCCCATTTCGAACACCTTAGTGCCTTAGGCGATTGGGATCAGGCCACCATGATGCCTATTGGCGGCAGCGAAGGTCGAGGAGCTGCGATGGCCGAATTGGCTGCATGCAAGATATTCACTGGGCCGTAGGTGAACTAGGTTACTTCCCAAGTTATACCTTAGGTGCCCTGTATGCTGCACAATTTAGATTCGCCATGGAGGCAAGCATAGGGTCGATCGATAAATTGCTCGCACAAGGTAATCTAGCTCAAGTTTTCGATTGGCTAGACAAGAATATTTGGTCTCATGGCAGCTTATTAACCACCGAAGAGCTGGTTAAACACGCCACTGGGGAGAGCCTAAATCCTAAATTTTTTAGGCAGCATCTAGAGCAAAGGTATCTTAAATAACGTATCATACTGAGATAAATCAGGCTGTCAGGGTGAATAGCACCACTGAAAATCAGGCATAGTGCAACTAATCTACCGATAAAACTCAGTAAGCGAATACTCTAGATATCTGCTATATACCCTTGAAGCTATTAACCATTTCAAGGCGATTGAGCAGAGGTAGAAAGAATAAGTTAACAATTAGCACAATGAAATCAATAGAGAACATTATGGCCGTAAGAGTAACGTACAAATATAACCAGCAAGCAAAAGAGATAAACTTCACTTACGACAAGCATCACGATATACATGAGGCCATTGCCGCCGCCGAAGGCGTCGACCTCAGCGACTACCATATGATGGAGCAACAAGTTGCCATTAGCTCCAAAGGCTCTGCTGCAGTCAGAGATTTCCGAGACAAAGAGTTTGCTCGTATGGGCTTTAGTGATATTTATTACATTAAAGATGACCCCAAATCCAAGTAGCTTAAGATACTAACAGTAACGACAAACTGAATACGAGAGTGAACATCGAAATGACCGACAGCTCAATGCCAAACCGCGAACACGCTAATTTTCCTCGTGCGGGATTTTTTCGCCGCTGCGCCGCCGCCGTCTATGATCTTCTACTCGCTGTGGCCGTCTACATGATAGCCGGTGCCATCGGCTTTGCTCTGTTTACCGCCCTCACAGCATCAGAATTGATAGACATGGGGACCAATGAGCATGTATCAGATCTGCTCCATAGCGACTCTCTCTATCAGGGCTTGTACCAACTCTGGATATCGCTTTGTGTAGGTCTATTTTATATTTCATTCTGGAGTTATGGCGGGCAAACCCTAGGCATGCGTGCCTGGCGATTGAAAATCCAACACTCTAACGGTCAGAGCCTGAGTATGATCACAGCCTCGGCTCGTCTGGTATGGTCACTATTGGGAATAGGAAACCTGTGGATCTTGATCAATGGTGATAAGCTTGCCCTGCAAGATATGATGACCCACTCTGAAGTCGTAGTCTTGTCCAAAGAAGCCAACCAGATGAGAAACTGGCGCGGCGTTTAAAGCAATAAAAACATCTTCGTTCACCCTGCCGTATGATAATCACGTAGACCATTGGAGCTCCTGCTTTGATGATCTTTTTAGGCTCCAATTACCGTTTGAACGACCAGTTTTGATGTTATTATGTTGGCATGAAAAAGAAGAATAGTTCAAGAGCAAGTCGCTTACTCGCCGGATTCATGCCATGCTGATTTCGGATCCGAAGTAACAACAAACCAGTCTCCCGCTGTCGTCATCAAGTAAACCGCCTGAGCCTAAATAAACTTTTTTTCATAACTTAATATCAGTTATTTAACGGGCGCTAGCAGCAATACAACATTAATATACTCGCTCTACTTCAAAGTGCAGGTTTCGGAGCCGACTGAGGTAAGTGCTTAACTAAAAGTTATCGAGTATTGAGATGGATAATCACTCAGGATGTTTCATATGCGTGACATGATATCCATTCATATTTGATCTTCTTCCAGAGTATTTCAATGATATTGAGTTCAGGCGAATAGGGTGGCAGGTACACCACTACCCATTTTTTCAAAAACCAGTCGTTACATTGCTCTCTAAATTTAGCAGAACGGTGCATGGAGGCATTATCGACATAAACCACAGTGATTTTGTCTGATGCCAAGGTGTTGATAAATTTTTCAAAGGCTTCTATCACCGTATCGCTAGTGACACGCTCTTCTGTTGTATCGTAAACCAGCTAATAAACCCAAGCACATTCAGCCTTTTACTGTGAGTCTATGCTGGAAGGATGAGTGGCTCGTTTTTCGGTGTTCAGGCGCTAGGAAGATTAGGTTTCTGGCTAAAACCAGATTCATCAAAATAATAAAGACCTTAATTAACGCTTAAATTTAATATAGACTACTTGTCAGAAAGCGTGGCTGTTTATTGTGGGTAATCAGGAAAGATTATGTGAAAGCATCAAGGAGATGACTCTTTATAAAAAACTTAAGCGAGAATCAATGGAAGATGATCAATTCCAATTATGATGATAGAGGATTAATTAATACCCCGCTTCCGCGTAGTGAAAGACGAGCCTGAGCGAGACAGCTTGCTGCGGGGATTTTTACTCCTACTGAAATCACGCATTTTGAGGTAGAACGGGTATATCTATATACTCATTGATCGAAAAGAGGTACAATTTCTCTCCGATTTCATCGTCGGAAAAGGACACTGCAAGAA
>JBAHZX010000020.1:0-14694 GCA_037132815.1 Shewanella sp. | reverse complement strand
TGTCTACCTTAGCTCCGCTGGCACTGCAAAGACCGTATCTTCTTTACGCCCTTCAACTTCAGTGATCACGCTGGGTGCCAGCGTGATAATGGCATCGACCACTTGCTGAACCAGTACATCAGGAGCCGATGCTCCTGCCGTAACTGCAACTTTGGTAACATTAACGAACCAAGCTGCATTTATATCACCAGCATTATCAACCAAATATGCTTTTGGGCCTCGCTTCTGGGCCAGCTCTCTTAGACGATTTGAATTAGAGCTATTCTTAGACCCCACCACAATAAACAACTCTACATCATCGGCAATATTGCGTACTGCATCCTGCCGATTCTGTGTGGCATAGCAAATATCATCTTTACGTGGGCCTTTGATAGATGGGAAGCGTTTCTGCAACGCGTCGATGACACCTGCGGTATCATCCATGGACAATGTAGTTTGAGTGACAAAACACAAATCATCTGGATTTTTAACCACAAGAGTCTCGACATCTACCGGTGACTCCACCAGTAATACGCCTCCTTCGGGGTTATCATACTGACCCATGGTGCCTTCAACCTCTGGGTGTCCTGCATGACCAATGAGGATACATTCGATCCCTTTACGGCTTGCACGAGTGACTTGAAGGTGCACCTTAGTCACCAAGGGGCATGTTGCATCAAATACTTTAAGACTGCGACGCTTAGCCTCTGCTCTCACAGCCTGTGATACTCCGTGTGCGCTAAAGATAACAATACTTTTATCAGGTACCTGATCTAGCTCTTCGACAAACACAGCGCCACGTTCTTTAAGGTTCTCGACCACATATCGGTTATGCACCACTTCATGGCGAACATAGATAGGTGCTGAAAATAGCTCAAGCGCACGCTCAACTATGCTGATGGCTCTATCGACACCAGCACAGAAGCCTCTGGGATTAGCAAGTTTAATCTGCAAACTATTTGTTTTACTCATACACTAAAGTACCTGTATTACTTCCAGCTCAAACGTAAGCACCTGACCCGCTAAAGGATGATTAAGATCGACCGTAACCGAATCACCGACAATGTCACGAACGATACCAGGGATCTCGCTGCCACCCGGACCCGCAAAACTAACTATAACACCAGGCTCGAGTTTAATATCCCCGGAAAACTTACTTCTGTCCATATAATGAATCGCATCTGGATTAGACTCGCCAAAGGCATCGACCGCTTCTAGAGTGAAGCTATGGCTGTCGCCTTCTTTTAAAGAATCTATTTGTGCCTCAAAAGCTGGGCTTAAACTTTCGTCACCAATATTAAGCCTAGCGGGTTTACCCGAAGCCTTGGTGCTGTCGGCGGTAGAGCCATCTTCAAGCACGATATTCATATGACATAAAATGGAACGTACATCAGTCAATTCAACTCCTCCTTTGCAGCATTTTTTTCAGCTTGTACTTTTTGTTTTTCAAGGCGATCTGAGATAAATGAATCAAGAATAATAAGTACAGCTCCAACACAAATGGCTGAATCTGCAATGTTAAACACTGGGAAATGACTCTTATTCCAATAAAAATCCAAGAAGTCGACTACGAATCCATGTTGCAGGCGATCAATCAGATTACCTAATGCACCACCGATAACTAAAGTATAGGCAAGATTGAGTCGCCACATCTGCCTCGACTGCTTTCTCAACCAGAACGTCAGCAAGGTGCTAAAGCCCACCGCGATAAAAGTAAATAACCATTTCTGCCAACCACTAGCATCACCCAATAAACTGAATGCTGCTCCATAGTTACGTACATAGGTAAAATTAAAAATCGGTAATAAATTTACAGACTCATGAAGGTCAAAATTAGCTAAGACCCATTGCTTAGAGAGTTGATCGGCAATTAATACTAGTATAACTACCCAGTACCAGCGAATACCGCTCTCTTTCCAATTAGTTGGCATCGAGCCTTCCTCTTAAAAAATGACGCATAGCAGCGTCACTTTGTATAGTTTATATATCTACACCCGTTCTACTTCAAGATGCATGACTTCAGTGGGAATTAAAAGTGATTTAGCGCACAGGTTCATAGCTCCAAGCCGAACTTAAGCACCTACATCCATGTAGGCGAGGCTTTGACCGCAATACAATAGCCTAGCCATTCCTTATAACTGACAGGGCAAGTCAGTAACGCAGCACTTTAAAACTCACCCTATGGGGCGCCTGCAACGTTATCAGGCTCTTAGCATAACAAGTTAGGCAAACTGACGAACTTCACCCTCACCTTCAATATTCGTCACACAACGAGTACACAGAGTTGGATGAGCTTCAATTTGAGCAACGTCTTCTCTGTGATGCCAGCAACGTTCACATTTAGCAGACTCTGACTTCAACCAGCCAAGTTTAAGTGATGCAAGCTCAGTTTCAATCGCATTAGTTGGTGCTGCTGATAAAGCAAGCACTTGTGTCTTAGACGTCAAAAGTACAAATCTGAGTTCATCGCCCAAACTGTTTAGTATCTTAGATAACTCATCATCGGCATAAAGGGTTATCTCAGCTTCCAGTGAACCGCCGATCTGTTTTTCACGTCTGGCTTGCTCGATAACCTTGTTGACTTCACCACGGACACTAAGCAATTTTTCCCAGCACTCATCACTTAAGTCTGACTCTAAGGTTACCGACTTAAGTCCATCAAACCACTCTTGAGTAAACACATAAGCATCTCGCTTACCAGGGAGCAGCTTCCAAATTTCATCGGCGGTGAAAGATAAGATAGGTGCAATCCAACGCACCATAGCCTCTGAAATCAAGTAAAGTGCCGTCTGACAACTACGACGAGCATGGCTGTCGCCTTTAGCAGTGTATTGTCTGTCTTTGATGATATCGAGATAGAAACTTCCTAGTTCAACCGAACAAAATTGCATAAGTTTCTGGGTCACCGTGTGAAAATTATACTGTTCGTACGCTTCTAGCAACTCTTCTTGCAAAGCTGCTGCGCGACGTACAACCCAACGATCTAAGGCAACCATATCTTCAATCGCTACTGAGTCTTTTACTGGGTCAAAACCATTGAGGTTAGCCAAGAGAAAGCGCGTAGTATTACGAATACGGCGATAGGAATCGGCGCTACGCTTGAGGATCTCATCGGAAACCGTCATTTCACCGCTGTAATCTGTGGCAGCAACCCAGAGGCGTAAAATATCAGCGCCTAGCTTATTGGTGATAGTTTGCGGAGCAATCACATTACCCACAGACTTTGACATTTTGCGGCCTTTACCATCGACGGTGAACCCATGAGTAAGCACTTGCTTATATGGCGCTTTCCCATTCATCGCGGTCGATATCATCAAGGATGACATAAACCAGCCTCGATGCTGATCGCTCCCTTCAAGGTACAGATCTATATCGTGTCCTTGATATTCCGGGCGAGCCGCAACGACTGATGAGAATGAAGAGCCTGAGTCATACCATACATCTAAAGTATCGGTCACTTTACGATATTGGTCTGCTTCGTCACCCAGCAACTCTGCCGTATCAAGATCCCACCAGGCTTGGATGCCTTTTTGTTCGATCTTATTCGCCACGCGAGCCATCAAAGAGATACTATCAGGATGTAACTCTTCGGTTTCACGGTGAACGAACAAAGTAATAGGAACGCCCCAAGTACGCTGACGTGAAATACACCAGTCAGGACGATTCTCGACCATTTTTTCGATTCGGCTCTGACCCCAATCAGGGATCCACTGAGTCTTCTTAATTTCGCCCAAAGCTTGCTTTCTCAAACCCTTATTATCCATAGAGATAAACCACTGAGGTGTCGCTCTAAAGATAATAGGAGTTTTGTGTCTCCAGCAATGAGGGTAACTGTGAAGAATACTCTCATGCTTGATTAACGCGCCTTTCTCTTCAAGAAGTGTCACCACATTCGCATTGGCTTTAAATACATGCTGTCCGGCAAAAAATTCAGTGTCTGGCTTATAAACACCATTATCGCCAACGGGATTAGCCACTTCCAAGCCGTACTTTTGACCGACCACAAAATCGTCTTGACCGTGGCCCGGTGCGGTATGAACAATCCCCGTACCTGAGTCGACAGTGACATGATCGCCTAAGATAACAGGCACATCGAAGTCATAAAAAGGATGACCGAATCGCAACAATTCAAGCTCTTGACCTTTAACTTGGCCCAGTACCTTATGGGAGTCGACCCCATAACGTTGCATACAAGACTCAACCAGTGCCTCGGCTAAGATAACCACTCTGATAGCATCGTTGTTAACAAACTCAACCAGTGAGTAGTCAAGATCGGTCGCTATTGAAAGTGCGCGGTTTGCCGGTAAAGTCCAAGGAGTTGTGGTCCAGATAACCATAGAGACATCAGCATCAATCTCCACGTCAGCAAACTTAGCCAACAGTGCTGCCTTATCTGTTGCCACAAAAGCAACATCAATAGCCGGAGACTTCTTATCTTCATATTCGACTTCAGCTTCTGCGAGTGCTGAGCAACAATCAGTGCACCAATGCACAGGTTTGACACCTTTATGCAAATGACCACTCTCAATCACCTTAGACAGTGAGCGTACGATGTTGGCTTCGGTACCGAAATCCATGGTCAGATAAGGTTTATACCAATCAGCAAATACTCCTAGACGGATAAAACCTTCACGCTGGCCATCGACTTGCTTAGCCGCATATTCACGACACTTTTCGCGAAATTCAGCCGCAGTAACCTTATGACCAGGCTTACCCACTTTCTGCTCAACTTTTAACTCGATAGGTAGACCATGACAATCCCAGCCCGGAATATAAGGCGCATCAAAACCAGACAACGTCTTAGATTTTACAATAATATCTTTCAGAATTTTATTAACTGAGTGACCGATATGAATATCGCCGTTGGCATAAGGAGGACCATCATGCAAAATAAAAGGTGTACGGCCAATACGACTATCACGGATCTGTTGATACAGCCCATCTTCAGTCCAGGCTTTCAACATTTTTGGCTCACGATTAGCCAGATTACCACGCATCGGAAACTCAGTTTCCGGCAAATTCAAAGTAGATTTATAGTCGCTCATTGATCCTATACCATTATTTTAGCCAAGCAGTTTAGCTTGCATCATTGCCAAGCAGAGCCTTGGCTTTGTCAGCGTCATTGTTAATTTGTTTTTTCAGCGCATCCAATGATTTGAATGGCTGTTCATTTCGAATTTTTGCAACCAACTCAACCTCGACGGTACGACCATAAAGATCATCGTCGAAATCAAACAGGTGTACTTCTAACTGACAAACCTGACCATTTACTGTCGGTCTAAAACCCACATTGGCCACGCCATCATAAATATCACTGTCATCCCAGTGCATTTTAACGGCAAATACCCCCCTAACTGGAGACATTTGACGTTTAAGCGCTATATTTGCAGTAGGAAAGCCTATCGTCCTACCAATTTTCTCCCCATGAGCAACTTTACCACACAAGGTGAAAGGATGGCCGAGTAGACGCCTTGCTTGTTCTAAGTTGCCTTTAGCCAACTGTTCTCTAATCTCAGTCGAACTGACTCGTTTGTCACCTAAAACGAAACTTTGAGTACTTACCACGGCAAATTGATGTTTCTCTCCTGCCAATTTAAGCATCTTAAAGTTACCTTTGCGCTGTTGACCAAAGCAAAAGTCATCCCCTATAACTAGGTATTTAACCCCGAGAGATCCAACCAATAATTTGTCAATAAAGTCCTGAGCCGATAAAGCGGCAAATTTAGCATTAAAATTAATACATACTAACCTGTCGATCCCTAGCTCTTCGAGTAAAATAATTTTATCTCTAAGAGTACTGAGCCTAGCCGGCGCATTATCACCTCTAAACATCTCTTGCGGCTGAGGCTCAAAAATCATTAAGGTGGCAGGGACATTAAGTTGTCTCGCCTTGTTGACTAGCTTAACGATAACTTCAGCATGCCCCCTATGAACTCCATCAAAATTACCAATTGTGAGAACACAACCATGATGTGCAGGTAAAATATTGTGAATACCGCGGATTAGTTCCATTACATTACATAACTAGCAGGCCTGAATGCGCGGATTATATACCAGCTGACGAGGATAATCAGCAAGGATCTTTCTCTGCAATAATTGATATCCGTTTTAGTCAATAATGAAAGAGCAAAATACCGCCTAAATTGAATAAATAGTTACGATATAGATTTTAACTTCCAGGGCCTAACTCCAAATATCACCATAGATAATAGATAGCTGGCTCCCCCCCCAATAATGAATAGCAGTAAACTTAAGGCTCGTTCATGAAACGCTTGTCCTAGCCAAACCTCTTGAGATGGAAGAAAATACAGCAATAAACCAACCATCACACTACAAGACAGTAGCGCCTTAATAAAGAAAAGTGCCGTTTGCCAACTGACTCTATATACACCTGCCTTATGCAAGCCTCGATAGAGTAACACTGCATTGAGTAGTGCTGACATCGAAGTTGCCATGGCAAGACCAACATAACCAAAGGGAAAAGCAAGGATCAGGTTAAACACCATATTGCTGGCCATAGCGATAATACCGTAACGTACTGGTGTCCTAGTATCTTGTCGCGAATAGTAACCAGGTGCCAACACCTTGATCAACATGAAGCTCAATAAGCCACAGCCGTATGCCATTAAGCTATATGACGCCATTTCAACATGATATAGAGTAAACTCACCACGCATAAACAACACCATTAGCATAGGTTTTGCCAGCACGATTAAACCGCACATGGCGGGCATCCCCAACAATAAAATAGCTTTAACGCCCCAATCCATGGTGGATTCAAACTCCTTTTCTTGAGACTTAACATGCTTCCTAGCCAGAGACGGTAAGATCACTGTCGCAATTGCGATACCAAATAAACCAAGAGGAAATTCGAGTAAGCGATCGGAGTAATACAGATAACTGATAGAGCCCGTCATCAGAAAACTGGCAATAAAAGTATCTAATAGCAAGTTTATCTGAGAGACCGACACACCAAAGAGTGCGGGTATCATCAAGGTACGAATTTTAGTCACACCAGGGTGGTCCCAGCCCCAAGAAGGCTTAACTAAAGCTTTTTCTTTCAAAAGAAAAGGAATTTGAAACAAAAATTGAATTAGACCACCGACAAATACACCAATAGCCAGGCCGACCTCAGCCTGTTCCATACGCGGTGCGAGAAAAATCGCGGCACTGATAATGGCAATATTTAGAAATACCGGCGTAAATGCCGACACAGCGAATCGTCCCCTACTGTTTAAAATAGAGCCTGAAAGAGCAGTAAAGGTGATAAACCAGAGATAAGGAAAGGTTATCTTTAGCATCAAGGATGCTAACTCAAATTTAGCGCCATCAGGCTCATCATTTATCCATGCGAGAAACCAGCCACCACCGAAGAGCGCCGTTAATACTGGGGAAGCGATGACACCAACCAAGGTTACCACAGTGATGATAACGCCTAATGTACCTGCCACCTTAGCCAATAAATCTCTTATCTCCTCGGAAGTCTGTTTTTCTTGATACTCAGTTAAAACAGGAACGAATGCCTGAGCGAAGGCTCCTTCAGCGAAGAGACGTCTTAGAAAATTAGGAATTTTGTTGGCAAAGAAAAAGACATCGGCGCTAGTCCCTGCCCCCATTAGATTAGCAATAACGACATCTCTGACTAAACCCAACACACGAGAAATCAACGTCATAGCACTCACTATCATGCCTGACTTAAATAAACTTTTGCTCAAAACACCCCCTGATCTGAACGACACACTTCAGGTGAGTAGTCTCAATAATTGATTTTCCCCCTGTCACTGACTAACAATTACTGCTAGAATCGTGTTCCATATTACACGAGTTAGGTCGAAGATAGCCAAGTCTGGTTGGATAAATTTATTTTTCAAGATAAAAGATTCAATCATTGTCATTGACAAAGTGACAAAAAAAGGGCATATTCCCGACCTTTAAAATATCTAACCCTATTTAGGAGTTGCACCTTGGCTAATAGCAAGTCTGCAAAGAAGCGCGCGCTTCAATCTGAAAAACGTCGTCAGCATAATGCTAGTCGTCGTTCAATGTTACGTTCATACATAAAGAAAGTCATCGTTGCAATTAAAGCTGGCGACCACACTGCGGCTACTGAAGCATTTAATGTTGCACAACCCATTGTTGACCGTATGGCGACTAAAGGCATTATTCACAAGAATAAAGCTGCTCGTCAGAAGTCTCGCCTAAACGCTAAGATCAAAGCACTCGCTGCTTAATCTTTAGTTTATGCTTAAAAAACCGGCCTTGGTCGGTTTTTTTATGTCTGAAGTTTACCCATTCCGCTAAATTTTAGGCATAAAAAAACAAAGCCTTCAGACTCTGCTTTTTATATCTTTCTTCATCGTTTCAATGGCAATATATATTATTGAGTAACTTGATTATTTCTGATACCTCTTTGCTCTTTAGCGAGTAATATACCGTTTGCGCCTCCTTTCGAGTCTCAACTAAATCATCCTTTCGCAACCAGGCCAAATGCTGTGATAAAGCTGATTGACTTAAACCCAGCTTCTTATTCATCTCACCCACACACATCTCCCCTTCGCTAAGAAGGTAACATAGGATAAAAAGACGACGTTCGTTTGCCAAAGCCTTCAACATCACAACGGCATGATCTGCTCTCTGCTGCATTAATTCAATATTCATTACCCGCTTTTTCTCCAAAAACAATCCGTGTAAGCTAATATAGCGTTGCCTCACAGATATAGTCGGGACATAAAGCACACTTTTTGCTAGATTGTTTTAAAAAATGGGACACAAGTAATAAAAACAAAGGAAACATATGAAAAATATACCTCGTACCCTCATTATTGGACTCCTCTTTGGAAGCATTTTGGGTTGCCAGCACACACCAACAAAAATATCAGATCTTCAAATACCTCAACAATTGCAACGAAATGCCTTGGGCTCAAATCTAGCATATGAATTAGTCGAATCTCTCACGGTAGAAGTGGGCCCAAGATTGGCCGGCAGTGAAAAAGATTTGATTGCCGTTCAATGGGCTGAAGATAAACTCAATAGTCTAGGATTTGACAGAGTCTATAAGGAAGCGGTTCAAGTTCCAGTCTGGCGTCGTGGGGAAGCGAAAGCAAAAATTATATCCCCCTACAGCCAGCCCATAGTCATAACCGCTCTTGGCGGCAGTATTGCGACGCCAAAGACAGGTATAAAAGCTTCTATCGCCCGATTCGATAGTTTAGCCAAATTAAAATCAGCCTCAAGAGCAGAAGTTGAAGGGAAAATAGTCTTTATCGATCATATCACCGAACGCCATATCACAGGAAAGGGCTATGGAAAAACCGTCGGCGGCCGTTCTCGCGGCGCTATCACGGCGGCAGAGAAAGGCGCATTAGCTATCGTGATCCGCTCCATAGGTACAGACCATGATCGCATGGCGCACACTGGCATGATGCGCTATAAAGAAGGCGTGACTAAAATCCCAGCCGCCGCCATGTCTAATCCAGATGCAGATCTCATCAACTTAATGTTAAAACGTGATCCTAATGTGGTGTTGGATCTATTCATGTCTCCCCAGCGTTTAGGATATGCAACCTCATATAATGTCATCGCTGAAGTCACTGGCAGTAGCAAACCCGATGAAATAGTACTCATAGGGGCTCATTTAGACTCATGGGATGAAGGTACAGGCGCCATCGATGATGGTGCTGGCGTGGCCATTGTCACATCTGCAGCTAAGCTTATTCAAGATCTCCCCATTAAACCGTCGCGGACCATCAGAGTCATACTCTATGCCGCCGAAGAAGTGGGTCTGGTCGGTGGTAAAGCCTATGCGAAGGCACATCAAGATGAATTAGCCAAACATTACATCGCAGCGGAGTCTGATTTTGGTGCAGGACGCATCTATCAGATTGATTATAGAGTCAATGAAAAGGCCTTCACAGCGTTACAAGCACTGAGCGTACCTATGATTCAAAACGGTGTGGTAATGGGTAACAATATGGCTTCAGGAGGCCCTGACGTCTCCATGCTGCCAAGGCAAGGCGTACCCGTCGCATCGTTGAGACAAGATGGTCGTGATTACTTTGACTACCACCACACGCCAAACGATACCTTAGATAAAATAGATCCAGCCGCACTACAGCAAAATGTGGCAGCTTATGCCCAATTTGCTTACTTGATGGCACAATCGGAACTTGAGTTACGCCCACTTGCTGCTAAATAGGCGTTAACCATCAGCTAACTGTCAGCTTTGGGATTAGGTTTTCTTACCTAACAGCTAATTAAGCCACTGTTTATCAACTTTGGCTTAATTTATTACTTTCGATGATTTGAATGATATTTTTGGGGATATAAGGAGTTAGCAGGTGATATTGAGTCTGAATTGATTGAAGATATTAGAAAAGCGACGAATAAGTGTTTAGAGCTTGGAAATGAACAGTTTAAATTTAAAGTGGAAGCGCTAAGCGGCAGGTCTGTAATTGAAGGAAAACGTGGTAGGCCTATTGGTTGGAAGAAAGAGGTAGACGAGAGAGGTTAGTTTATTAATTTAAAACGGCTCTGACCCCTTTTATTTTTTTTTAAAACTTTCGAAGACCTTTATGAATGAAGTTTGTAATCATATGATAACTGTAACCCTACAGGTGCCAGATTGATAGCTAAACTTTGACTTGCGGTTTAACGCTGCTGTTAACCGGCAACAAATAGTTGGTTAAAATGGCGACGAAGGAGCAAAAACCAACTGTTTTTTGTCCGCGTTGAACGCCCTTGTTATTTGATGGTAGCGGAAAAATACTCACGATAACAAGTACTTTAACTTTATGGCAGCCCGACCGTAGAGCTAAAAAATGCCCAGCGAAGCTAGCCACCAAACCATGAACTTTGAGCCAAACACTTAAGCTTGAACGAGATAATGGTTTTACAACAATAATGTCTAAAATAGTAAAGCCTATTAGCGGATTTAACCAAGCTGTTACAGCGAAAACTGAGGCGTAAAATACCAAACTAATTTAGAAAATACCGCTTTTACAATTAAATATTTAGCTTGAATTAGCGAAGCCAAATAACGCCTCAATCAGCTGCCGCGTTAGCGGTCTGCTGAATTGACTTGTTAGGTTTTAGTTCTCGTAGATCAGTGCTCTCATAAAGTACAGAAACGGAATTATAAATGTTGTTCAGTCGCCATTGAGTTCTGCGCTTATTCTTTTTAGCATCATTTGGGTTGTACTTGGGAGCAGGGTCTAAAAAGATAATGCCTCGATGAATCGCATTAATGAGATTTTCAACCGTTGATCTGAAGCACCAAATAACTTCAGTACCAAATACTACCCGCTTCAAAAATCCGCTTGCTACATCTTCGGGTATATCATTTTCTGTTACCGTTGCTGGTATATACACTACTTCATTGTGCTTTGCGCCCCAGCGATTCATTAATCGCTCAATAGACCAACATGCTGCGTTATTACCTTGGTCATCCTCCAGTACGACCTGCATTTGATTCATTTGCTTTGAAAACGCAATGTCAGGATCATAATTAATCAGTTGAGGTGAAGGTTCCTTTTTTGAAACAAGTTGACAATCGATCTTTAGTGTAAGGCCTGTTTTGTTATTTCGTTGATATGCTCGGTGAATACCTGTAAGGCGATAATCATCACCCTTTAAGTAACCGTATTTCAACATAAAGTCGTTGAAACTCGCATGGTATAACCCACCATCAGCCTCAGTCGTAATCAGAGATATTTTTTTGGCTGTAAAGCATTTCAGCTCTATGCCAAAAATGTCTCCATCATGATCCGAGTTTGGAATAATATCGAGAGCGTGTTCTAGGGTATAACCGTGAACCTGAGTACTTGTGAACGGTAGGGTGTTACCATGCTTATCAAGTCTGCACCCTTTGAGCGATTGGCCTGCCACACGCTCACTAAGTAATGCTTCCAATTTAGCTGTGTTAGTAACCTTTTCCTGAATTGGAAGATACTTACAGATATTTGAGCCTTGAAACTTTTCCAAATCCTCGTATGCAACTACAAATGGTTCATTCGGGTCGGTTAGCAGCATAGCTATAGCCTTACCTTTAATTGTCACTCCAATGATTAAATACCGTGGTAGAGCATCTTCTCGTTTTGTGTAATCAACGCTCAATGCTCTTGGTATTTCATCATCAATTGTTTGAAAGCCAGATAGTCTCATCTCAGGGTATTGATGATAGGTGATACCTTTGCACTTTTTAGCTTGATGCAGTGCGCCCTCTATATCAACCCAACTGAAGTCATTAAATACGGCTGAAGTTATATTCTTACCTTGTTTTGATGATCTTTTGGTGGCACTTGTACTTGCTTCGCGTTCTTCAAAGGTAAGGTCGAATACAGAGTTTAATATGCTTGTATCGTGGTGGAAGTAGATTTGATTTTTATCATTGTTATTTTTAGCTAACTTTTTTGTCAATGCAAAAATGCAGTCATGAGAAGCTAATAATTCTTTTACAGCATCAATGTCAGGGGTGTTAACAAAATCCAAATGATTAAACACAGTTATGTTTCCCAATTATTTTTTAGCATAACTGTATTCGCCTCTGATGCAAACATCAATGTTTATACGACCTTTTCATTTGATGTTTGAGTACCTTTATAGATTCGATCTTTCAATAACTCTGCAACAGCACTGAATACAGGAACAACAACTGAATTACCAAATTGTCTATACGCTTGAGTATCAGAGACAGGGATTACAAAGTTTGACTCATTTGGCTTGTTAAATCCCATTAACCTTGCGCACTCTTGGGGAGTTAGTCGCCTTGGTCGATTCAATTGGTTACTTTTATCTTGAAAGTCTTTTTCACCAAGCTCTTTGCCCCAACCCTGATCGATTAATATTTCAGATCCATCCTTGTGATACCGTGCTGACAGTGTTCGTGTGCACACGTCAGGGTTTGTAGGGTCAACAAGGCCATAACCAAAACCATTACCTTTCGCTTTATGTTTTTTTGCGTATTCGTACAGATACTCCCAAAGTCTAGGTGTTAGTGTGTATTTCGCCTTCAACTCGTCATTAAGATCATCAAGTAAGTCATTTAATGTAGGCTTCTTCTTTGGCTTTTTAATATCATTGAGGGTAAACCCTTCAGCAAGGTTTAAATCTTTTCTGAAGCCCACCAGAACAATTCTTTCACGATGTTGCGGAAGGTAATCAGCACCGTCAATTATTTTAGGGTCATTCGTACCTGACCCTTCAAAGTCAATGTCAGCTACATCATACCCAAGGTCATTCAGTGAGTCTGTGATCACTTTGAAAGTCTTACCTTTATCATGGCTGCGAAGGTTTTTTACATTTTCTAGTAAAAATACTGACGGCTTTTTGGCTTTGACTATACGGCACACATCAAAGAATAAAGTGCCTTGGGTTTCGCATTCAAACCCGTGCGCTCTTCCAAGTGAGTTCTTTTTGGAAACTCCTGCCAGCGAAAATGGTTGGCAAGGGAAACCTGCAAGTAGTACGTCATGATCAGGAATGTGTTTATTGATGTAATTGTAGGCCTTACGTTCAGAAATATCAGGGCTTTGTGTAAGGGTTATATTTCTAATGTCTTCATTAAACACATGGTCATTTGGGTCGCAATAGTGGTTTGCCTTGTACGTTCTTATAGCGTATTTGTTCCATTCACTAGTGAATACACACTTTCCGCCAATATTATCGAAAGCAACCCGAATACCACCTATGCCCGCAAATAAATCTATGAACTTAAATTTCGGTGAGCCGTAATGTTTAGGCTTCTTGGGCAATAAATCGAGTAATATTCGAGTTTCAAACGATGTTAACTCTTTATCCGACTTGCCTTTTAAAATTCGGTTGATAGTTTCTCTACACCAATCATTCTCTGTGTGTGGGTTTAGGTGTGCCGCTATTTGTTTTTGGTCATATATTTCTAAGAGTTTTTTCAACACTTCAAGAGTGTTTGGCTGTTTATTCACTTTTTAATTTCTCTGGGTCAAACGTGTGATTATAATATCACTCAATTGACCCATAGAAAAGCTCCAGCCTTGTCCAACATGAAATGCGTCTAAAGACTTAAATTTTGTTCATGATCATAAGATGAAAGCGATCATGACTATTGAAAATTTAACCACCATTGAAGCTCTTGAATGTTTTATTCAAGGCAACCAAGCCGTAGCATTCACTGTTTTAGGCGATAAGCACGAACGATATCAGTTTGTACAAAAAACGCTGGTAAAGTTTCGTTATATCACTCTATCAAAGCTCGATAAAGGCGTGGTAAACCGCTACATAAGAAAAATAACAGGCTATTCTCGACAACAACTTACTCGCCTAATAAAACAGTATAAAGAGGTAGGAAAGATTCAATGGAGACCATGTCGTCGTAACGGTTTTTCAACAACTTATGGTAAAAATGACATCAAGCTGTTAGTCGAAAAGGATATTCGACATGAAGACATTTGTGGTCATGCCATTAAGAAGCTCTGTGAGCGTGCTTACAATAAGTTCGAACAAAAATAATACCAAACGCTTGCTAAGATATCGGTTTCTCACTTGTACAACCTAAGGAAGTCTAACGGCTATCAAAAACAGCGTAGAGTCTTTACCAAAACTCAAGCAAGACAAGTAGCCATTGGCGAACGCCGTAAGCCACAACCCAACGGACAACCTGGCTACATACGTATTGATACTGTGCATCAAGGTGATTTAGATTTAGATAAGAAAAAAGGTGTTTACCATATCAATGCGGTTGAT
>JBAHZX010000017.1:0-5617 GCA_037132815.1 Shewanella sp. | reverse complement strand
TGGTCTAGTTATTTTACTTGGGTATCTATAACTAGCTGGACAGTTTCTCCAACTTTGACCGTGGCAAGTCGACCTTGAAGATCTCCGGCTTGGGGCTTGACACTACCGTGCTTAGAGAGCACCGCGATTATCTCAACATTTTTAGCCCCACTTAGTTTGACATTGCCGCCCATTGAAGTGCTGTCATCTAACGTGATTGTGACGGGCAATGTTTTTGCTGAGACCTTAATGGCTGCCAAGGGAACTTTCGGGCCTTCAGTATTACGGGCAAAAATGAACAGCATATCTGAACTACCCACTTGGTCGGCTAGTTCATCAGAGACAGAGACTTCAACGCTAACACTCTTAGCTGCAGTGTTTACACTTGCGTGTGCTGCGTCATCAGGCATTTCACCTGTTTCAGCTTGTATTCTCATCTTGGCACTATCGATTGCATTGATGATGGCACTTCGATCGACATCTTTTCTCTCGCTATCGAGTATGATTTGCCAAGCCTCTATTGCCTCTTGGTATTGAGCTGTAAAGAAAGCATCCATACCTTTAAGCAACAGAGTCGATGGATCTTCGGGATCGAGTGCTAAAGATTGATCTATAATAGATTGGATGGCAGGGGTTATTTGTTGATTCGCCCTATAGTACATGGCGGTTGCTTTAGGACCTAGTAGCTCGGCATGTGTACCAACGAGTACCATCGCTTGATCAAACGTTGCTATCGCATCGTTATAGCGATTTGCAGAGATATACATGTGACCAAGACTAAAGAGTAACTGACTATTTTCAGGTTCAGATTTAGCTTGAGCCTCCATCATTTGTAGACGCTGTTGTATAATTTGCTCGGGTTCCATTCCTGCATGTGGGTTTGCTTGAGCGGGTTGGTCTAATTTTGCATAAGCACCAAGTGTGGTATAGAAGTACCCAGAAATACCAATGATAACTACAGACATTAATGTTGGCCATAACAAACCTTTAGGCTTCACATTATTGACCAGAGATTCATTTTCATCTTGCTTCATATCCTGCAGAAGAGTTATTTCTAACTCTTTTTTTAGGACATCGAACTCTTGTTGATTAAGAAGATCTTCTTCTCGTTCTTGCTCTAGAGTGATGAGGCGGTTGTTAAACAGTTCAATGTTAGTTTGTTTACGAACGTCCGCCTCTTCTGCCTGCAACATCTTATGCTGACGAAAATGAGGAAACCAAATCAGCGCTAGGCTGACTAACACAAAAAGCGCAATAAAAATCCAGAGAGTGGTCATTATTTCTTTTTCACATTAGTTATAAATAAAGCGGATTCACCGCTGAGTGAGGGATAGGATTATACTTAAAGATTATTCATTGAACAGTAATATAAGGAGAAAGTCAGGTTAAAAGTAATAGTTGGGCTGTGGTTCACAGTTCGATTTTATTTTAAAAATAGGCTGAAACTTAAGATCTACTTAGTGGTCTGACTATAGGATCTAGGCATGAACGCCGATCACAGCTGACAGATTCGATGATTTGATCAATAAATTGAGACAAGTCACCCATATTTGTACGAAAGAAGCAGACAGATACAATAGCAATGACTAAAATGACTAAAATTTAAATCTTAAGCTGCTAAATTATTAACTGCTTAAGAATGTAGAGTGATGGAATTGAGCGTAAGCTTAACAAATAATCAAAAAAACTGAGGAAAACTCATGATCCCAGAATTAGGACACTTATCGCTGATAATAGGTTTGGCTTTTGCCTTCCTCTTGGCTAGCGTTCCTTTAATAGGCGTTGCACGCAAAGATCAATACTTAGTGCGTTATGCTTGGCCACTAAGTTACGGTATGTTTTTCTTTATTTTTCTATCTGTTATTGTTCTAGGTTATAGCTTTGCGATTGATGACTTTTCAATTGCCTATGTAGCCAACCACTCTAACTCTCAGTTACCTATCTTCTTTAAGATAGCAGCAGTGTGGGGTGGACATGAAGGATCTTTACTCTTCTGGGTGTTTGCACTTTCTGGTTGGACTGCAGCTGTTGCCTACTTTAGTAAAAGTCTAGAAGAAGTCTTTACCGCTAGAGTTTTATCGGTACTTGCTTTTATAGTGATCGGCTTTGCATTATTCATGATCTTGACTTCCAATCCTTTCGAGCGCTTATTCCCGATCCCTATAGAAGGTCGAGATCTCAATCCAATGTTGCAAGATGTGGGTCTCATTTTTCACCCTCCTATGCTATACCTCGGTTATGTTGGCTTCTCTGTGAGTTTTGCTTTCGCTATTTCAGCCCTGATGGGAGGTAATCTCGATTCTGCATGGGCACGTTGGAGCCGCCCGTGGACTTTGGCGGCTTGGGTCTTCCTTACAGGAGGCATCTCACTCGGTTCATGGTGGGCTTACTATGAATTAGGTTGGGGTGGATGGTGGTTCTGGGATCCAGTTGAGAATGCTTCATTCATGCCTTGGTTAATCGGTACGGCACTGCTTCATTCCTCTATCGTAACGGAGAAACGTGCAGCATTCCGTAATTGGACCGTATTACTATCTATTTCGGCATTTTCGTTAAGCCTGTTAGGTACTTTTATTGTTCGTTCCGGAGTACTTACTTCGGTACACTCTTTTGCCGCGGACCCAAGTCGAGGTATGTTTATTCTGCTGCTATTAGGATTAGCAGTAGGGGGGTCATTGACGCTATTTGCTTTTAGAGCGACTAAAATGAAGAGTCCTGCACGTTTCGACTTATGGTCTAAAGAAACCATGTTGCTTATCTGTAATATTCTTATTACGGTGGCATGTGGCACAGTTCTGCTTGGTACGCTCTATCCATTACTCATAGATGCATTGAATATGAATAAAATTTCAGTTGGAGCCCCATATTTTAATGCCGTGTTTGTCCCAATTATTTTAGTGCTATTTGTATTTATGGGCATAGGTCCAAATATACGTTGGAAAAAAGCTAAGGCTGGCGCGATGAAAGCTAAAGTTTTAGTACCTGCAATTATATCGACAATTGTCGGTGTCGCTACGCCTTTCTTCGCTGATGGTAAGTTCAATATTTGGGTTGTACTGGGAATTGGAACGGCAACTTGGGTTGCACTTATGACACTCAGAGCTGGATACGATCTGATTAAGTCGAAAGATGGCTCTCTCAGCTTGGCGCGTCTAGGCCGTAGTCAATTGGGGATGATTATTGCTCACTTAGGCATAGCGGTATCGGTTGTAGGTGGTACTATTGTTTCCAACTACTCAGTTGAAAAGAGTGTACGTATGGGGCCAGGTACCACTCAAGAACTGGCTGGTTATACTTTTCATTACATCGAAACTAAGAATGTTGTTGGACCTAATTATACGGCTCAACAAGGACAAATTGAAGTGTCTAAAGATGGTGAATACATCACCTTGCTAAAACCAGATCGTCGCCAGTACAATGTGCGTACTATGAATATGACAGAAGCAGGTATCGACTGGGGCCTCTTCCGTGACTTATATATCACTATGGGTGATCCAATTAGCCGTACCGAATTTGCAGTACGTATTAATTATAAGCCATTTGTTCGTTGGTTATGGTTCGGAAGTATCTTTATGATGATTGGTGGCTTCTTTGCTGCATCGGATAAGCGTTACCGTACTAAAAAAGTAGTGCAAATATCTAAGCCTGACACGAAAAAAGCGAAATTGGCCACGGCCTAACTTGAATTGGGGCAAGTATGAAGAAGCTAGTATTATTTATTCCACTAATCTTAGTGATGGGAATGGGAGTTTTCCTATATAAGGGACTCTTCCTTAACCCACAGCAACTCGATTCTGCTCTAGAAGGAAAACCCATTCCGGTTTTCCAGTTAGAGAGTTTAGAAGATAGTAGCGAGATAATCACAAATGAGATGTTGAAAGGTAAAGTGTTATTATTAAATATATGGGGGACATGGTGCCCATCGTGTAAATACGAGCATCCTTATCTTATGCGTTTCGCAAGACAGAAAATCTTACCTATCTATGGTATTAACTATCGTGATAACAGGGCATTGGCGCTTCAAGAGTTGAATAGGCAAGGTGATCCCTATACGAAGAATATTTTCGATCATAATGGGCGTCTTGGTATTGATCTCGGGGTATATGGTGCGCCAGAAAACTTCTTGGTGGATCACAACGGTATCATAAGGTATAGATACGCGGGCCCCATTGATCAGCGTATATGGGATGAGACATTTCTGCCAATGATTAAAGAGTTGCAAGCTGTTGCAAAGCAAGAGGGAGCTTCATGATGAAATCTTTCTTCCAATTCATCGGGGTCATGCTCTTGTCATTAACAGTAATGACGGTCAATGCCGCTCTAGTCGATACTTATGAATTTAAGTCTGTAGAACATCAAAAGCGAGCACTGGAATTGGCCAGTTCACTCCGCTGCCCTCAGTGTCAGAATCAAAACCTAATCGACTCAGCTTCGCCTGTAGCCCAAGATCTTCGTCTCGAAGTGTATAAGATGGTTGATGCGGGTAAAGACGATGACGCAGTAATAGAGTTCATGACGAGTCGCTATGGTGATTTTGTCCTCTATAAGCCAAGAATGGAAGCTAAAACATACATCTTATGGTTAGGTCCTATCGGGTTATTAGTCTTTGGTCTACTTATGGGGTTCTTTTTTGTGCGCAAACAGCGTATTAATCAAGATGAAGATCAACAAATAAACGCCGAAGATCAAAAAGAGTTAGATAGGCTACTTAATCGAGATGTGAAATGAATAATGCTATGGCTAAAGTGTTAACGATAACTCTGTTAGTGCTCAGTTCATTATTCATGAATGCGGTTATGGCGTATCCAGGTATGCAAAAGAAGGTCGAGGGGGCTGCTCAGTCGAGCATCGACCTTATCAATGTATTGCCTGAAACCTATCCAATCGATGTTGTTCCTTTCAGTGATGCCAATGGTAACGCTGTAGATTTCAGTCAATATCGAGGAAAGGTGATTATGGTTAACATGTGGGCAACTTGGTGCCCACCTTGTGTTCGTGAGTTGCCAGCAATAAAACGTTTGTCATCTAAATTTGATAAGGAACAGTTTGAAGTCTTACCGATTTCTATTGATTTTGATGGTAAAGCCCAGGTTGAACCTTTTCTTAAAGAATTAGGAATGGAAGGTTTTACTTCTTTTTACGATAAAAAGCAGAATTTGAGACAGGTATTTCCTTTGGACACCATTCCCGCCACTTTTATCCTAAATAAAGAAGGTCACCTGATTGCTTTTGTACGCACTTTTGTAGACTGGGATGATGAGAAAGCAGTGGAATTGATCCAGAGTTTTATAGAAAAGTCATTATAGAGACATTCATTAAAGCTAGAGTTGACATAATCAATGGCAAAAGGGACTTCAGTCCCTTTTTTGTGTTTTGAATCATGAGTTGAGCGTTAAATAGCCGAGTTTAGTTTGATTTAGCACCACTTGTTGGATAAAGGTACGGTTATTAAGTTAATAGAAATATTCTTTAAAAAAGCCCTTGCTCTCTGGGCTGGGTTGCCTATAATGCGCATCCACCGACACGGCACAGCAGGCCAACTAGTTAGCGTATAGCTAAATAGAATGGGACTTGCAGCGGTATTTGGTTAACTCATTTGTTTTTTAAGAGAGTGAAGATTCTTCTTAAAGAGTTAGGC
>JBAHZX010000030.1:0-6843 GCA_037132815.1 Shewanella sp. | reverse complement strand
GAATGGGTATAAACAAGTTTCTGATGTAATTGTTTTAAAGCATATGGGCGATAAGCTCGCGGATGTGGTTGCTAGAGTTTATACTAGAGCCTGTTTGGTTCTGATTAAATGAACCGGTGTAATATAGTTAAAGGTTATAATTTCGATGAAGTATTTAGTGACCGGAGCCGCAGGCTTTATCGGTGCGAAAGTGAGTGAAAGGTTATGTATCAAAGGCCATGAAGTTATTGGCATTGATAATCTCAATGATTATTATGATGTTAACTTAAAGTATGCTCGATTAGATAATTTGAAGCCACATGATAACTTTACCTTTATCGAATTAGATCTCACTAATCGTGAGGGTATTGCTGAACTTTTCGTTGCTAATGGGTTTGAGCGTGTTATCCACTTAGCTGCCCAAGTTGGTGTTCGTTACTCCATTGATAATCCAATGATTTATGCTGATAGCAATTTGATTGGTCACTTAACTATTTTAGAAGGCTGTCGCCAGCATAAGATTAAACATCTGGTTTATGCTTCTTCTAGCTCTGTCTATGGCCTTAACTCAAAAATGCCTTTTTCTACTGACGATAGTGTTGATCATCCCATATCACTTTATGCTGCAACGAAAAAAGCCAATGAATTAATGTCCCACACTTATTCTCACCTTTATGGTGTACCAACTACGGGATTACGATTTTTTACGGTATATGGTCCTTGGGGACGTCCTGATATGGCGTTATTTAAGTTTACTAAGGCGATAATGAATGGTGATGCAATTGATGTTTATAATCATGGTAACTTGAGCCGTGATTTTACCTATATTGATGATATTGTCGAGGGGATCATACGTATTCAAGATTGTGTTCCTAGGGCTAAAAGTAATTGGTCTGCTGTGGCGTCTACTCCGGCTAACAGCTCGGCGCCATATCGTGTATTTAACATAGGTAATGGGCAGC
The DNA here is from genome assembly GCA_037132815.1 of Shewanella sp. Classification (GTDB taxonomy): domain Bacteria; phylum Pseudomonadota; class Gammaproteobacteria; order Enterobacterales; family Shewanellaceae; genus Shewanella. Next base: position 5,902 of record JBAHZX010000030.1, on the reverse strand, counting down.
CAGTTAAGTTAATGGACTTTATTTCAGCTCTTGAAAAGGCACTTGGTAAGCCAGCCATTAAGAATATGATGGAAATGCAGCCTGGTGATGTTCATTCTACTTGGGCTGATACTGAGGACCTTTTTAACGTCGTGGGATATCTACCGCATACAGATGTTGAAACGGGTGTGCAGCACTTTGTTGATTGGTACAAAAGTTATTATAAGTTGGGATAAATACAGCAAAATTTAGCGTGGGATTTTAGCGCCTGTTACCAACGGGTATTTGATTATTTTTGTTACTCAGCTTTATTGTTTGTTGTTATACCTTTGAGCCTCTAGGCTAATGACTTAAATATTTATTAGAAGATAGATATTCAATCCCTTTTCTACGAATTTAGTTTTTCCTTCAAAATGTTGCCATGTCGAGCAAAACCGCTATCGAATGCAGAAATAAACTGCAAAGGTAACAGGGCTAAGAAAAATTAGGTACAATCGTGTTTTAATTTTGCAAAAGATAAAGAGTGTTATGAAGGTTTCTCTGCCAGCATTTGAAAAAGCTAAGGTCCTAGTTGTTGGTGATGTCATGCTGGATCGATACTGGACTGGGCCAACTGAGCGTATCTCTCCTGAAGCTCCTGTGCCAGTGGTGCGCATCAATCAAATAGAGGACCGTCCCGGTGGGGCAGCTAACGTTGCACTCAATATTGCCACACTGGGTGGGCAGGTCTCATTAACGGGTATTGTCGGCCAAGACGAAGCGGCTGATGCATTAACCACGGGAGTGCAAGCTCTAGGGGTTAAACCTAAATGGCATGTCGTTACCGATAAGCCAACAATCACTAAATTAAGAATAATGTCTCGTAATCAGCAACTGATCCGCCTTGATTTTGAAGAGCCGTATCCTGCAACTGAAAGTCAAGCCTTGCTAAATGCATCACTGGAACAACTTTCATCGGTCGATCTTGTTGTGTTATCTGATTATGCTAAAGGTGCCCTCGCTGATCCTCAGCCCTTTATTCAACAGGCTAGGGCACTGGGGGTTATGGTATTAGTCGATCCCAAGGGCAGTGATTTTTCTCGTTATCGTGGCGCGACATTGCTTACGCCAAACCTGAGTGAGTTTGAGCTGGTTGCTGGCAAGGTCAATAGCGAAGCCGATCTTATTGAAAAAGCACATAAACTACTTAAACAGTTTGAACTCGAGGCGTTATTGGTGACGCGATCAGAAAAAGGCATGACTCTGATAACATCAGATAAACTTGAGTTACATATTCCTACTATTGCCCGAGAAGTGCATGATGTGACAGGTGCAGGTGATACCGTGATCTCTGCACTTGCTACGGCTCTGGCTGCCGGCAGCTCGCTTCCGGAAGCTTGTGCTATTGCCAACACGGCAGCAGGCATTGTAGTGGCTAAACTGGGTACCTCTACGGTAAGTCGAATTGAGTTAATAGAGGCTCTTTCTCTTAGCCGTGGTGAGATGGGTTTTGGTGTCGTTTCTGAAGATCAACTTGCCTATGCACTAGAACAGGCTAAATTACGCGGTGAACGTGTTGTTATGACCAATGGCTGTTTCGATATTCTCCATGCAGGTCATGTGAGCTATCTTTTGGAAGCCAAAGCCTTAGGAGATAGGCTCATCGTCGCAGTTAATGATGATGACTCTGTAAAACGTTTAAAAGGGAACGGCAGACCGATTAATCAGCTCGACAGGCGCATGGCGGTACTTGCTGGTTTAGCTTCGGTTGACTGGGTGGTGCCGTTTAATGAGGATACCCCTCAAAGGATCATTTCTCACCTATTACCTAACATGCTAGTGAAAGGTGGGGATTACCAAATAAAGGACATTGCCGGTGGTAAAGAGGTGATGGCTGCTGGTGGCGTAGTAAAAGTACTTTGTTTTGAAGATGGTATCTCTACCACCAAAATTATTGAAAATATTATGGCGAAAGGCTAGAAAATATGCACACGAAAGCGATTTACCCTGGGACATTCGATCCCGTGACTAATGGTCATACTGATTTGATCGAGCGAGCGGCTAAGCTATTTAAGCATGTGGTTATCGGTATCGCGGCTAATCCTTCCAAGCAACCTCTGTTTTCATTAGAGGAACGTGTGGGGCTGATCAAACGGGTTACTTCACATTTGGCTAATGTCGAGGTGGTAGGCTTCACTGGATTATTGGTAGATTTTGCTAAGGAGCAACAAGCCAGTGTCTTGGTTCGTGGCTTGAGGGCCGTGTCCGATTTTGAGTATGAGTTTCAGTTAGCCAACATGAATCGTCGCTTAAGTGCTGATCTGGAAAGTGTGTTTCTTACTCCGGCGGAAGAGAATTCGTTTATCTCGTCAACACTAGTGAAAGAAGTGGCTTATCATGGTGGTGATGTCAGTCAGTTCGTGCATCCTGCAGTTTCTAAGGCGCTGTTAAAAAGGTGAAATCGCTAATTTTTTAAAGTCCGTGCAATTTTTTGTTTTAATCTTAGATTTGTTTTTAGATTGTTTGGCTGCCGTGAGTATAGACTGTAACTGAAGGCCATAGAATGAATTTAGGGTCTGTCCTCTGCTATTTAAGCTGACATATGCCGCAAAACACCGTTGCCCTCTGGCCTAGTTTTATCTCGTTGAGCAGACCTCCACATCGGGTGCAACTCTCGCCACCGCGACCATAAACATGCAGATTTTGAGCAAAGTAGCCCGGTTTACCGTCGGCATTAGTGAAGTCCTTTAGTGTGGTACCACCTTGCTTGATAGCATGGGTCAGTATCTGCTTCACTTCGGTGATCAAGATGGTTAAGTGTTCGATATCTAGTTTTCTGGCTTCGGTTTGCGGGTGGATCCCCGCTGCAAATAATGCTTCGTTTGCATAAATGTTACCTACACCAACCACGATTTGGTTATCCATCAGACAGAGCTTAATTGCTTTTTTTTTGTTTTGCAGCGATTCCAATAAATATTGGGAGTTAAAGCCAGATTTTAGTGGTTCAGGTCCTAGTTTAGATAATAGTGGATGTGCTTCTTCGGGCAGCTCACACCAGAGCCAAGCCCCGAAACGGCGAGGGTCGTTATATCTCAGTATTTTACCACTGGCAAGTTCGAGATCGATATGATCGTGTTTCGCTATTGGTGTCGTGCGTGGCACTATTCGCAAACTGCCCGACATACCTAAGTGAATAATAGTGGTACCGGCATCGGTGTCGAGAAGTAAATATTTTGCCCTGCGACGTACATTACGAATCACCTGACCGACTATTTGTTGAGCTATCTGAGGTACTGGCCAGCGCAGGTTCGCATTTCGCACCACTAAGCCGATGACTTTATGATCGACAAGATGCGGACTGATCCCTTGACGGGTAACTTCAACTTCAGGAAGTTCGGGCATAATTAGTCCTCTGGAAAAATGATCGTGATTCGGTGGCTTTCGGGCTGGCTATCGTTAATCAAAACTTTGGCCTTGATTATTGGCGATAGCGCTTCGCGCCAAAAAAGTACTAGGAGGGTTAATTCCTTTAGAAGCCTTTACTGCTATAAATGGTGCATTATTGTTTAAATTTAGCATGTGCTGCCCATGTTTGGGGGTTAAGTTTGCCGATCATATGAATAGTGACTTCTACACATACCTGTATCGATATTTTCATCCATAGGCGCAAGGATATCAATATTCTGGCCTAAGGCGGACAAATTAATTTCACTCTACACCTTATCCCCCAGTTGCATTCATAAATCGTAGTATCTGCACATCACCTTCTAAATCAAATATATGCTCTTTAGGTTTAAGTTTGATCGCATCTAAAATGGCGGTTTTTAACTTCTCTATATTGCCAGGGAACTCACGCACTATGGCCTTGAGATCCACAGAATGTTCATTGCCGAGACAGAGCAGTAAACGTCCTTCGACGGTGACGCGCACTCGGTTACACTCGTGGCAAAAATTATTGCTGTGGGGAGAGATGAAACCGACATGTATCGGGCTGCCGGGCATGGTGTAGTAGCGTGCAGGCCCTCCGGTTCGCTTATTGGAGACACTCAGTTGATAGCGCTTGGAGATAATCGCCTTGACCTCTTCGCTGCTGCAATGACGACTCTTTTTACGTTCATCGATAGTGCCCAGAGGCATCTCTTCGATGAAGGCGATATCCAGTTCGCGGCCACGACAAAACTCGATAAGGTCTAACACTTCATCGTCATTCTGGCCACGTAGGATCACCGCGTTGATCTTGATACGCTTGAAGCCAGCGGCCTTGGCGGCATCGATACCTGCGATGACACGTTCGATCTTGCCGTTGCGGGTAAATTCGGTAAATAACTCAGGCTTGAGGGTGTCGAGGCTGATATTGAGCCTAGTTAAGCCCGAATTACGCATCTTATTGGCAAATTTAGTTAGACGAGATCCATTGGTGGTCATCGACAATTCTGATAGGCCGGGCAGTGCGCCAAGTCGCTTGACGAGTTTATCGCAGTCGCTGCGAACGAGGGGCTCACCTCCAGTGAGGCGAATTTTACTGACGCCAAGCTCAGTAAATGCCTGGCCCACCCACGCCAGTTCTTCAAGGCTAAGTACTTGCTCTCGTTCGAGAAAACAAGGGTTTTCAGTCATGCAGTAAACGCAACGGAAATCACATCTGTCGGTGACAGATAGGCGCAAGTATTCAATCTTGCGACCAAAGGTATCGACAATCAAACTCATACTAATTACCTACAACAGGGCTCTAATGGCTAAAAATTATAATTAATCAGACAGTATGCAGTGCATATTCTACATTACAGAAGATCGGCAAAGGGTTGAATATAAACAGTATCACCAGAATTTAACTGATCATCTTGCTCATTCATGATGATAAGACAGTTGCCTTTAACCATAGAACTCAACATCCCAGATCCCTGTGCACCTGTTGTGGTAACGTGAAGCTTGCCATCTTGACTTAAGTGATAGACGCCGCGAATAAATTCTGTACGTCCCTTACGGCTGCGCATCTTACAATCGGCAATGGCAGGTACTAGGCTATGCTGCCAGCCTTTCTCTCCAGCGAGCTTACGTAGTGCGGGTTGCACAAACTGTATGAAAGAGACCATGACAGCAACGGGGTTGCCCGGTAAACCGAAGAATAGACTGTCGCCAACTTGACCGAACGCCAGTGGTCGCCCTGGACGCATATTGATTCGCCAGAAATTAATTTGCCCCACTCGATTTAAGGCAAGCTTGATAAAGTCAGCATCCCCTACAGATACACCTCCCGAACTTATGACCATATCCGCCTCTACAGCTGCCTGTTGTAAAGCCTCAGCCAGAGCATCTTCTGAGTCGTGAATGATGCCTAAATCGATCACCTCACAACCTAGTTTACGCACCATGGACTTAATGGTGAAACGATTGGAGTCGTAGATACAGTTTTGCTTTAATGGTTTGCCAGGTTGGCAGACTTCATCTCCGGTGGAAAAAACAGCGACTTTAGGGCGTCTAAATACCGCAAGCTGGCCGAAACCTAAGGATGCCAACATCCCTTGCTCTGGGGCCTGCATACGCTTATGCGCTGCGAGTGCAGTTTTACCTTTAGCGATATCTTCTCCGGCTAAGCGCACGTGCTGACCTAAGCTTATTTCTCCAGAGAAACTGACTTTTGAGTCTTGTTCATTTGCCAGTTCCTTCGCTTGTATGGTGTCGGCACCAGAGGGCAAGGGAGCACCAGTCATGATGCGTACCGCTTCGCCGCCTTGTAGTGTCCCTTTATATTGGTGTCCAGCCATCACGTCGGCGACGATGGTATAACGCTCGAGCCTGTGCTCGGAAAACTTGAATGCAAAACCATCCATTGCTGAGTTAGTATTTTGTGGTACATCTACGGGAGAAATGGCATCTTCGGCAAGTACCCGGCCGCTAAGATCATCTAATTCCAACAGTTCGGTGTCGGTGATTGGCTTTACAC
>JBAHZX010000038.1:0-22932 GCA_037132815.1 Shewanella sp. | reverse complement strand
TGTATGAACATAAGATCTAATATTAATCAGTATTAGATATGAGATAAAATCTTAGAGACGGTATCCTTAGCATCACCAAATAGCATTTCAGTATTTTCTTTGAAAAAGAGTGGGTTTTGAACTCCGGCATAACCTGTCGCCATCGAGCGCTTAAAGACCACTACATTTTCGGCATTCCAGACTTCAAGAACTGGCATACCTGAAATCGGACTATTAGGTTCTTTCGCCGCAGGGTTGACCGTATCGTTCGCACCGATCACCAGCACCACATCAGTTTGGCTGAAGTCATCATTGATTTCATCCATTTCCATCACTATGTCATAGGGCAGTTTTGCTTCGGCCAACAAGACATTCATGTGACCAGGAAGACGACCCGCAACAGGATGGATGGCAAAACGAACCTTCACCCCTCGATCTCGAAGTTTTTGAGTTATCTCAGCAACGGGATATTGAGCCTGGGCCACTGCCATTCCATAGCCTGGAGCTATAATGACACTGCGCGCATTTTTAAGCATTTCTGCCACATCTGCAGCTTGAGTCTCACGATACTCACCTTGATCACCATCACCTACAATCACAGTGCCACCTTCAGTCCCGAAGCCACCTAAGATCACCGAGATGAATGAACGGTTCATCGCCTTACACATGATGTAAGATAAAATGGCACCCGAACTCCCCACTAAAGCACCCGTTATAATCAAAAGATCGTTGCCTAACATGAAACCTGCAGCGGCAGCAGCCCAGCCAGAATATGAATTAAGCATGGAAACAACCACTGGCATATCCGCACCACCGATGGCTGAAACTAAGTTATAACCGAATACAAACGAGATTGCCGCCATGATAACTAAGGCTGCTATGGTATCAGTTTGCATGTAGTAAATACCCAATGCAACTGAAACAACTAGCATAGCAAGGTTGAGCCAGTGAGCACCAGGTAGAGCTTTAGGGGTGCTCTTCACTAAACCACGAAGTTTAGCAAAAGCGACAATTGATCCGGTAAAGGTGACACCACCGATAAAGATCCCCAAGAAAACCTCTACATCGTGAATGGTCTTGGCCACAGGGTCAATGTGCCCCGTGATAGCATCCATCAAGATGCCGTGATCTAAGGTGCTCGAGAAGCCCACTAATACAGCCGCTAAGCCCACGAAGCTGTGTAAGATAGCCACAAGCTCCGGCATTTCTGTCATCTCAACTTTTAATGCTAAGCGGATTCCTATCACAGCACCGATAGCCATGGCGCCGGTTACTATCCAGCTATTACCGTCAATTTGGGTACTGGCTAGGGTCGCTACTATGGCAATTGCCATGCCGATCATACCCAAAAAATTGCCGCGTTGGGCGGTTTCTTGCTTACTTAAGCCTGCGAGACTAAAGATAAACAAGACAGCTGCGATAAGATAGGCAGCACTTAATAATCCTATAGACATATAAATCTTTTCCTTTAGTCTTTACGGAACATTTTCAGCATGCGCTGAGTGACGGTGAAACCACCAGCTATGTTGATTGAGGCGATCAATATCGCAATTCCCGACAGTACCAAAACAACGGTATTGTCACTGTTCATCTGCACTAATGCGCCTACCACGATGATGCCACTAATGGCGTTGGTCACACTCATCAAAGGGGTATGCAGTGAATGGCTCACATTCCAAACAACGTAATAGCCCACGACGCAGGAGAGTACAAATACACTGAAGTGTTGGATGAAATCTATTGGGGCTGAGTTGGCAATCAAGCCAAGCAGGCCCACTGCGACCAGAGCAATAACAGGTTTAACCCATGGGTTTTTAGGCTTAGCATCGACCACTTCGACTACAGCTTCTTGCTTAGCTTTGGGTTGAGCGCTGACTTGGATCACTGGCGGCGGAAAGGTGATCTCCCCTTCCTTCACAGCGGTCACACCTCTAATCACCTCATCGTCAAAATTAATCTCATAGTTACCGTCTTTCTCTGGCACCATAAGTTTAAGTAAATTAACGAGGTTAGTGCCATAAAGTTGGCTGGCCTGAGTCGGCAAACGTCGGGATAGTTCAGTGTAACCAATAATAGTCACATTGTTTACCACTGTGACTTCTCCAGGTACCGTCAATTCACAGTTACCACCGTTAGCGGCGGCAAGATCGACAATTACACTACCGGGCTTCATCAAATAGACCATGTCCTTAAGAATAAGCTTAGGAGCAGGCTTTCCAGGAATAAGTGCCGTAGTGATGATAATATCTACATCTTTGGCCTGCTGACGGAAGAGTTCCATTTCAGCATCAATAAATGCCTTACTCATTACCTTGGCATAACCATCACCAGATCCAGATTCCTCTTCGAAATCCAGTTCCAAGAACTCGGCTCCCATAGAGTTTATCTGTTCCTTCACCTCTGGACGAGTATCGAAAGCTCGCACTATGGCGCCCATACTACCTGCAGCACCTAAGGCTGAAAGACCGGCAACACCAGCACCAATAATCAAGACTTTTGCCGGCGGTACTTTACCCGCTGCTGTGATTTGTCCAGTGAAGAAGCGTCCAAAATGATTGGCAGCTTCGATAACAGCACGGTAACCATCGACATTAGCTAAAGAGCTACGAGCATCGAGGGATTGAGCGCGTGAAATTCGTGGCACCATATCCATGGCAAGTAAATTAATGCTTTTAGCCTTGAATTTTTCTAACAGGTCCGGATTTTGAGCCGGCCATACAAAACTTGCTACTGTCGCCCCAGATTTTAATAGATCGACCTCATCAACCCCCGTATCACTATTGATCGTCGGCGCATTAACTTTCAGTATAAGATCGGCTTGAAATGCATCTTCAAGACTTACAATCTCGGCTCCAGCTTCTCGATACGCTTCATCTTTGAAGTTAGCGAGTTCTCCAGCTCCATTTTGTACAACAACACTGAAGCCTAATTTCTTAAGCTGTATTACAGTGGCAGGTGTCGCGGCTACCCGGCTCTCCTGCGCGAGGATCTCCCTTGGTATTCCGATTTTCATAGTGTCTTCCTAGTTTCGATAGTTATATTTTCTATATGCTGTTTTCTAAGGTGTAAACTCAGTCACGCAATAGCAATTATTTTTAGTTCGTTTAGCTATAACAAAACAACGCAAAGGGTCAAATGCTGCCAGTAGATGCTCAAAAAAATCTGGCCTGTCGCTAATGTTCACAGATCCCATCAACAATACCAAGATATTCAACTTTTGGGTCAACAAACTTCAAGAAATGAGGTTGGGGTCAATAAAACCCTTGAAAAAATTTGATACAGGTTTCTGTCAATCGTAATCTGGTATTAGTTATTGGCGTTGTTACTCAAATCTAATTGTATAACGCAAAAAGCATGATAGTTTTTGGAGTCAAATTTAAAGCGATCATTTTAATCCGATTGCATCAGTTTTAAGGTTCTCTATGGTTTGAATACCAATATCAGAGCTAAGCCAGTCAAAACCATCGTTTATAAATCTTGGATTTATATGCAAATGATAATGTCCAAGCTCATTAAGATTACCGTTATTTTGAATAAAACTTATTCCTTCGGGTGAGTATTTTTGAGTAATTCGCGTATAAATTATTTTAGCGCTACTCATAAGCTCATTTAAACCCCATAGATAAAAGAGTCGGTTGCTTAGTAAGTTTAAGGCTCTCACACAATCCACCAAGGTCACCTAATGGCAAGCCGTATAAGAACCTGATACCCAAATAAAGATATCAGATTAAAGCATTTTGTAAACTCGATTTTTCAACAAGAAAAATCGCTATTGAGCTCGGTAGGAGCCATAAATCCAGTTGTATTGCACTTTTGAAATAATTTTGAAAGAAGTGGCTTAAGAGGAAACCACTATTACTTCAACAATGCGCCTTAAATTGGACTTACTCAGTCTGCTCTGAAACCTGCACTTTAAGTAGAATGGGATATAGGGATTAGTTAATAGAAAGTAGCTCGGCAACGGTTAACGATTCCCCTTGGCCAATAGCTGCGGTCTGAGCTAGTAATAACTCACCACATGCTAAAGCATCAACCAAGGCATTATGGGCTGCATACACTGGTAAACCATATCGAATACGACAAGCACCCAGCCTCAAAGAGCCCTCTTTTAATACATCATGTTTTCTGAGCAAACGTTTACGCTCAACGGCTAATGTATCTATCGCAAAAAGTTTAACCGGTTCTCCTATTTCTTTGTTTATTGCATTTTGAAGGAAATTTAAATCTAAAGGTGCATGATGAGCCACTAGCACCTTGCCTTGCGTCTTCTTGAGAAACCAAGAAATGGCTTCTCCTATGTCTATAGCCCCTTCTAGGTGTTTATCTAAGATGCCATGGATTGCTGCGCTTTGACCGACGCCACCATCAATTTTTACTAGCTTCTGCTCCGCTTTATCTAGTACAAGTAAGTTATTCTCAATGGGAATTAAGCCGATACTGATAATTTGATCATGACTGCAATCCAGACCTGTCATTTCCAAATCTAGGGCCATTAACTGAGTTTGACCGATATCCTGAGTTATCAAAGGCATTAATTCGCGATAATATAGTCTCATTATTTCTGAGCTGCACCGAAAGGCGCGCCAAAACAACTGAAATTTAAACAACTGAGTGATCACGATTTAAAAACTCCGAGTAAATTTAAGTTTAATTCCAGACTGGGCATCATGAACCACCTTAAATGCATCTCTGAGCTGATGACGTACCAAAGAAGAAAGATGCTGGGGCTTGAGGTAATTAGTGATTTCCTGTGAATTTTTATCTTGATATCCTTGATTGGATAAGCGCATATGAGCAATAAACTCATGGGCATCGGCTAGGTTAAGGGCATCTTTGCGGTTGATGATATTAAGTTCCATCAATTCACGGATCCTTTTGGCTGTATTAACCTCCTTAAGCCCTGCCGACAAGGCGTAGACCCTGGCAATATCATTGATCAGAGCATTCCCCTTATGCTTAAGATCTATCCCCTTAACCTCTCGGCCATCTCTCTCTAATACAAATTTCTTGAAAAAACCTAGGGGAGGTGACTCAATCAGCGCATTCTCCGCCATTCCAGCAAGAAAAATATCATTGCCCTTGGTATTGGCCAGCACTGTATCTTGTAAGTTATCGAATAATGAGCTTGGACCGTATACAGAACGCATATCAAAAAATATACTGGCATGCATTAATGCTTTTGGCTCAGGTGTATTCACCCAAATTTCAAATTTATGTTGCCATTGCTTCAAGGTAAGTCGCCACTGAGGATTCTGCGCCATAATATTCCCAGGACAATAGACATAGCCGCATTTATCCAAGCCGGCACACACTGATTTAGACAAGGCCTCAAAATATGCAGCGGCCGCGGCATCGGGTTTATGGGCCAGTAATAAGCCATTGTCTTGATCGGAACAAGCTGCCTGATCTTGTCGTCCTTGAGAACCAAATGCCAGCCAACAAAAAGCCATGGGGGCTTCACCCAATAGCTGTTGGTTTAACACGATAATGCGTCGAGTCAATGCATCAGTCACAGACGTCAAGACACGGCCAATCTCTTCTGCTCTAGCATCAGCACTGATTAAATTTTGCAGTAACAATGGGATCTGTTTACTCACACGAATGAGCCTTTCGACGGTGTCTTGCCTCTCTATCTCACCAATAAGCAGTAACGGCTGTGAACTTTGACCACGTAATATGTCTGTGCTGGTGAGGATCCCAATGGGTATTCCCTCATCCACGATGGGCAAGTGATGAATGCCGTGCTCACTCATAAGCAGCATGGCTTCGAACACCAGAGAGCTTGATGTCAATGTCTTAGGTTGGGTCGTCATTGCCTGGTGTACGGGTAAATGGCCATCAAGTCCCTCGGCCAACACCCGATTTCTCAAATCTCTGTCAGTTAGAATTCCAACCAACTGATTATTATCGATTATCATTACCGATGAAACACGTGCTAAACGCATTTTCTGGGTGGCTTCACCAACCTTAGCATTCATATCGATCACCAAAGGCTGCTTCGACATCAAGGTATTTACCCGACTAGTGGTAGCCAGATCTTTTGCCTTAAATCGGCCTTGATGACGTAAACGTTTAGCGAAGGCGCGATTAAAGAAACGATCGAAGTGACGATTTTCACCGCGAAGGTTATTAAAAGTATCGGGATCTAAATGATAAACCAGGCCATCTTCTAAAATTTGTACCCGATTACTGACTTTTTCACCAGACAAGAGTGAAAGAAAACCAAAATAATCTCCTTCGCCTAATCTATCGATTAACTCACCGTCATCATCTCGCACCTCAAATGCACCACTGCGCACGATGTAAAGCTGGGGACGGGTTTCATCGAGGGGAACTATCGCCGATGCTTTACTGTAATAGCCAATGGTCAAACTTCGGCAACAACGATCGAGGGCTAATTTTGTTAAAGTATCAAACGGCGGCAAGGCCTTAATAAACTGAGATATGGGCTGTAGTTCACTTGCATCCATAGACTATCACCAGAAAAAGACTGCTAATAAAACTATACCCCGTTCAACAAGATAAAAATATTCGACCATGGTGAAATAGGGTAATAGCAATAAAGGAGTGTTCAATCTAACAGATTGGCTCAAGTCTGGCTTTCAAAAGCCAGTATGGCCTAGGTTAAACACCGATGTTTTCATATATTTGTTAATGTGTTTAAAATATGTATTAAACAATAATACGAATTTATAGACTGAAAAGTAAATGAATAGAGCGCTCATACGCTCTATTCATTTATGCTGATACTAGGATCAGATTGACATCTGACTAGTGATCTTGGGCTTCCCCTGATCCCTTAGGGAAGCGGATAGACTCAATCATACTCACCACCTCTGCTGGTACCGCTGAGGTTACCTTGCTGACACCAAAGGCCACTGCAAAGTTAATAATCATGCCTAACATACCGATACCTTCAGGAGAGATCCCTAGGAACCAATGTTCTGCATTATTGATTTCAGGGTTCAAAAATTTGAAGAATGCGATATAGCCTGCGGTAAACAACAAACCAACAACCATACCTGTGATAGCACCTTCCTTGTTTATGGTCTTAGAGAAAACACCCATGATGATTGCTGGGAAGAGTGACGAAGCGGCTAATCCAAAAGCGATAGCAACAACTGCAGCAACAAACCCTGGGGGATTAATGCCGAAGTAACCCGCCATGACAATACCCAGCGCCGCCGCAATTCGCGCAAACATCAACTCCTTCTTATCTGAGATATCCGGCATCAAGTTTTTCTTCAATAAATCATGAGAAACCGATGTAGAGATAACCAACAAGAGACCCGCAGATGTCGATAGTGCAGCCGCTAAGCCTCCCGCTGCCACAAGCGCGATAACCCAAGCCGGTAAGTTAGCAATTTCAGGAGTCGCGAGAACCATGATATCTCGATCAATTGTCATTTCATTCTCAGGGCCATTAGCATAATAGATCTTACCATCCTGGTTCTTATCCTCCCACTTGATCAGGCCTGTCTTTTCCCAGTTTTTAATCCACTCTGGAGCCGTTTCATATGCAACCCCCGTAGACTCAGGGCCGTTAATCGTTTCAATCATATTCACACGAGAGAACGCCGCAAGTGCTGGAATCGTAGTGTACATAATAGCGATAAAAACTAGCGCCCAACCTGCTGATACTCGTGCATCTTTCACGCTAGGTACAGTAAAGAAGCGTACTATCACATGTGGCAGACCAGCAGTACCAAACATCAGAGCACCGGTAATGAAGAACACATCAATCACGCTCTTAGAGCCTTCGGTATACAACCCAAATCCGAGTTCTGTGGATAATCCATCGAGTTTATCTAATAGATACACCCCGGTGCCATTACCCGCAGCATCGATAAGTTCGGCACCGAAACCAATTTGAGGAATAATATGACCCGTCATCATCACAGAGATGAAGATAGCTGGAACCATAAAGGCGAAAATAAGTACACAGTATTGTGCAACCTGAGTATAAGTAATGCCTTTCATTCCCCCGAGTACGGCGTAAAAGAAAACCACCGCCATGCCTATGTAGACACCAGTTTCAACTTCGACCTCTAAGAAGCGGGAGAACACCACGCCCACACCACGCATTTGACCCGCAATATAGGTAAAACAGATGAAGATGGCACACATAACTGCGACGGTACGTGCTGTCTGTGAATAATAACGATCACCAATAAAGTCTGGCACCGTAAACTTACCGAACTTTCTCAAGTAAGGGGCTATACACAATGCCAGCAGTACATAACCGCCTGTCCAGCCCATCAGATACACAGAGCCATCATAACCAGTAAAAGACACGATACCAGCAAGGGAGATAAATGACGCTGCCGACATCCAATCTGCCGCCGTTGCCATGCCGTTCATCACCGGATGAACCCCCCCTCCTGCCACATAAAATTCTTTTGTCGAACCTGCTCTCGCCCAGATCGCAATTCCGATGTAGAGAGCGAATGTTACGCCCACAATTAAATAAGTTAACGTTTGTACGTCCATCTTATGACTCCTTATCTTGATCCGGCATTAGTCTTCGTGAACATTGTATTTTTTATCCAGTGCATTGGCTTTTGCCACATAGACAAAAATCAAAACGACGAACACATACATGGCACCTTGTTGTGCAAACCAGAATCCCAACTTGAATCCCATAAAATGGATTTCATTCAATACATCCACTAAAAGAATGCCGCATCCAAAAGATACAGCAGCCCAAATGGCTAATAACTTAAGTACTAGGCGTAAATTTTCACGCCAATATCCCTCTGCCTTGTCGTTGCTTTCAAAACTCATAGCGACTCCCCTGTGCTGATTTTCATTTAAAGTCACAGTTAATCTATCAAGGCAGCGCGTAACAACAATCGCGACCTTAGTCTAACGTCGACGGTAACTTGACTAGGGAAAACGATAAACCAACGTTAAAACAGGTAGATGCAGACTTACGCCAGCGTCAACTTAGATATGATAAAGGCTAGCGTTTAGACTAAGGTATGAGAGTTTTTTGGTGAAAAATCAGACGTTAATAGCAGTTTTACAAAACAAATAGGCGTGAAGTGCGTCACAATTGAGGAAAAAGTATTTACTGTAAAGCTGTAAATTGTTCACCGGGAAGGGATTGTTTTAACGATTTGAGGGGGGGGCAATAATTAAGTAAACCTACTTTTCGATGTAAGCTCGAGAATATGTCCAGCCTTCGGTTATTTATTTTTGCAGTGAGTTCCTGTTACTCCTATCAGGAACTCATTGCACTTCAAAGTCTAATGGTTTTAGAGGGTTGACAGGTAACTCACCAGTTCAGCCAGCTCTTCCGCTGTTCTAGATTTCGAGGTTATCAAATACTTGCCATTAACTAACAGCGAAGGAACCCCACGGATCCCCGCTAACTGGGCTTGGGTATTATAATGAGAGAGCGCTAATTTTGCATCAACTGAGCTCATTGCATTTTCCACAGCGCTTATATCGGCTCCTTGCTGAACGAAAAAGTCCTTGAGCTGTTCAGCTCGAGTAAAAGGCCCCTCCTTCTCATGGATACGCTTAAAAAGGTTGCCATGGACTTGACTTGTCATCTTCAATTTCTGCGCCAGATAATAGGCCTCCTGGCTTAAGATCCAGCTTGGACGACCTGCCCCTATGGGCGTTCGCTCGAAATCAATGGTATCGCCAAGAAGTTTAACTGTCGCCTCAATAATAGGATCTTGACGATAACAGTGTGAACAGTTATAAGAGAAAAACTCCCTCACTACTGGTGATTTTTCTTCGGGGATCCCGTTCACTTGTTTATAATCCACGCCCTCAACAAAGCCTTTGGCTTCGACTCTATCGCTGATAACTAAACTCGCTATGATGATACTTAAGGCCATAAACGACCACTTGATAACACCCATTGTCTCTCCTACTCTATTTTAAAAAATATTCACTAATCTGATTAGCACTTATCCAACATGTCTAAAGGTGAGTCATATCGATATTTATAGCCTAACTCCTTAGTTATCTTACTGCCATCTATTATTTTTGCGACTTGCACTTTATCCCCAAAACTCGGCAGTTCTAATGATAACTGCTCGGCTGCTCGGGTATAAAAATCGGCTCTACTAGGGTGCTCCGATGCACAAATATTATAGACGGGTGATATAGTGTCACTGGATAACAGACTGGAAACTGCACCGATACAATCATCGAGGTGCACCAAATTTACCGGTGCATCCGCCCCAGCCAGGTCTTTCTTTCCGGCAAGGAAATACCCTGGATGCCTAGCGGGTCCTATCAATCCAGAGAATCTCAATACACAGGTAGGGTGATCTTGTAAAAATAGGCGTTCGGCCTGAAGTAAAATGTCACTAGAGACTGAGTGCGCCGCAGCTTCACTCTCAGTCATAGACTCTCCCGTCGCAGGATAAACTCCTGTGGTACTGATAAATATGACTCGCTTGTAAACATGGGCAGCCATTAACGACTTTAAATATTTAAGTCGATTGAGATAAACACCGGGGGATTTTCGTAGTGCTGGAGGAATATTGATCACTAGGGCATCGGTATGCAGAGATGTTTTCAGCGCTGAATATAAGTCTGATTTAAACGCTATACCAATCTGAGATAGCGTGTCAGCATCGAAACATTGTCCGTTAAATTTTTGATTATCGAGATCTAAGCTAAAGCCTAAAATCCCATCGGCTTGTAGCTTATTCGCCGCTTCCCTCTCTCTCTTACTACCGCAAACGGTGTAACCTAATTTAACGAGATACTTTGCTAAGGGGAAACCGAACCAGCCACAACCGACAATACTCACAGTGTTCATCTTCAAACTGTAAACCTATAGTTGAAATTAACTCATCACATCATAGAATGAAGCAAGTTGATTAACTAGCGTTCTATTTCAAAGTGCAGGTTTAAGAGCAGACTGGGCAAGTCCAATTCAAAGCGTATGGTTAAAATAATGGTGTATCCCTTCGGATCATTCCTCGAACATTTATACTTTCTCGGCGGATAAAACTGAGTTTACTTGTTAGCAGGATTATTCTCTTGATCATGCTCGTCTGTGTTCCAATCGGCAAAGTAATGGCTTAGATGCTTAGATTTAAATAGATATATCAGACTCCAAAATAGTAACAGTGCAACCAATCCAGTGTTCCAATTATAGAGGTAATGGGAGTTAATCGCCCGCTCGAATAACAAAGCGCCATCGATGATCAATAACATGAGTAAGATCCACTTCAGCTGAACAAATATTGACCTGAGCAAGTGAGGTTTGCGCTTACGTTCAGCAATGACAACACCATAAACGATTAGGGCACCAAAACCCGCGACTAGCGCCATGATGAAATCTGATTTTTGTGGATAGAACATGGCGACCAAAGCGGCTCTATCACTGGCTTGTGTCAATGATATTATAAATATACACCAACCCCGAGCGATAAATACCAACATAAAATATAGATAAAGCGGGGGCTTGATATGACCCTTATCATCGAGCCAAGTTATATTACTAAAATTCACACTTTGCCTATTACTATTTTAGAATGTCCTAACGTTGATATGGTGCCAAATGATCTTTTTTCAATGTCATCAAAAATATCCGCCCTCTTAGAGGACATTTATTCAAGGCTCACTGAATGAGATCACTCACCAGCAAGCACAACGAGTAGACCTTCTTCATCCAATATCTTAATACCTAAATCCTGAGCCTTGGTGAGTTTAGAACCCGCCGCTTCACCAGCAACCAAGCAGGTGGTGTTTTTCGATACACTACCTGCAACTTTTGCCCCCAGAGCTTGAAGTTGTGTCTTAGCATCACTGCGGTTAAGTTGTGTCAAGGTGCCAGTCAACACCCATACCTGTCCCTTCAACGACAAAGCCTCTTCTGCGACTTCTTCGATAGCGGGCCAATTAACCCCTGCCTCAATGAGACTAGCGACGACTTGTAGATTATGAGGTTGCTGGAAAAAATGAGTTAAATGCTGAGCCACAATAGTACCTACATCATCAACGTTGATAAATTCCTCAGCATTAGCCGCTTTAAGCTTGTTTAAACTTTTAAAATAATTGGCTAAATTAGTAGCGGTTGCTTCACCCACTTCACGGATCCCTAGCCCATAGAGAAAACGCGCGAAAGTGGTTCTTTTAGCCACTTCGATGGCAGCAACCAGATTATTTGCCGATTTAAGCCCCATTCTATCAAGCATAGTGATTGCCGAAGCCGATAGCTTAAACAGATCTGCGGGGCTCTCTACTAACTCTTTATCGATTAGTTGCTCAACAACCTTATCACCCATTCCATCGATATCTAAGGCTTTACGCGAAGCAAAATGCTTGATTGCCTCTTTTCGCTGGGCTTCACAAAAAAGCCCACCGGTACAACGGGTAACCGCCTCCCCTTCAATTCGCTCAACTAAGCTGTCACACACGGGGCATGTTTGAGGAAATTCAATGTCACTGGCATCATCGGGGCGTAGCTCGGCCACAATAGCCACAATCTGCGGGATCACGTCACCGGCACGGCGAACGATCACTGTATCTTTAATTTTAACGCCTAGTCTCGCAATCTCATCAGCGTTATGCAGTGTCGCATTCGATACTGTGACTCCACCAACAAATATTGGTTTCAATCTGGCTACTGGGGTTACGGCACCGGTACGTCCTACTTGAAAATCAACCCCTTCTAGCAAGGTCATCTCCTCCTGCGCCGGAAATTTAAACGCGGTGGCCCATCTTGGCGCTTTGGCCACGAAACCTAACATCGTTTGTTGAGCAATATTATCAACCTTGATCACAACACCATCAATTTCATAAGCCAATGCACTGCGCCGATTCATAATATCGGTGTAATAACCGATAACATCGCTGACGCTATCACATTGTCTCACTTCGGCGCTCACAGGAAAGCCCCAAGATTTAAGTTGCATCAACTGACCATAATGAGAGTCAGCAAGCCCCCAAGTATCAGGCTCAACCACACCTAGCGCGTAGGCATAAAAGCCGAGTGATCGACTGGCAGTGATCTTACTATCTAACTGGCGCAAACTGCCAGCAGCTGCATTGCGCGGATTAACGAACTCTTTATCACCTTTCAATCTAGCTCTCTCATTCAGCGCACCAAATACCTGTTTGGGCATGATCACTTCACCACGCACCTCCAATAGCGGTGGAAAGTCATCGCCGCGAAGCTTCATCGGGATAGAACGTATAGTACGGACATTCTCGGTAATATCCTCGCCAATTTTGCCATCACCTCGTGTTGCCGCCCTTTCGTAGACGCCATCACGATATAAGATGCTAACTGCCAGCCCATCAAGTTTGGGCTCACAACAAAATGTCGGCGCAGTTTCAGTCTTGTCACTAATTCGATTGTAGAAAGCTGCAAACTCTTCATCGTTAAAGACATTATCCAAGCTGAGCATAGGCTTAAGATGCGTTATTTGATCGAACTTATTCAGAGCCACACCGCCTACTCTCTGGGTCGGAGAGTCAGCAAAGCAGTATTTTGGGTACTCAGTTTCCAGCAGTTTTAACTGCTTCAGTAAACGGTCATACTCTGCATCAGGAATGCTAGGAGCGTCATCGACATAATAGCAATAGTTATGTCCGTTTAAGGTCTCGGTAAGCTCGGCAATCTCTTGAACTATCGTTTGAATATTAAGTGAAGTATCATTTTGCATAAGGAGTCCGGATAATCATGAGAAAGGCCGCAAAGGCGGCCTTTCTCAAATCAATAAATCTGCAAGGAGTATTTTTAAGGGCGTTTCCTTAAGGTCATTTAGCTTGAATACGCTGCAAATAGCTTTGTTTATTGGTCTCGCTCCAAGCATCACGACCACCATCGAGCACTTTCCCACCTAAGTCATCAGCGAGTTGATGCGCAGAATTAAGCATAATCGAAAAATTCATTAAAGGATCACCATGACAAGGTAACGTCATAAACAATACCACACCCTCGGTATTGAATTGTTCCATTTCATCTGGATTGAAAATACCAGGTTTCACCATGTTCGCGAGTGAGAATAAAACCTTTCCTGTGCCTGCATTGTCTTCATGACGATGGAAGATGCTCATATCTCCAAACTTAAAATTCAGTGTGAGCAGACTGGGTAATAAGTCGGTGCCATTTAATAACCCACCTTCAGTCGCTACCACATGCAGCACCAATACATCCCTCGGATTGGAGAAGTTATCTTGCTCGGTAACTGGAGGCGTAGCCTTAGGTTTGGTTTGAATTTTAGCCTCTGTAACTGGCGTGGCATAAACCGGTGATGTTACTTCAGCCTCAATGTCTAACTGAGCACTGTCCTGAGCACGGTCGGTCTCAAACAGGGAATTCTGAGTCGGTATCGCTTGCTGCCCAAGCCCAAGTTCCATTTGATCGAGAACGTCAGCCTCCTGAGATGGACTCGATAATACCGGCTCTTGTCTGTGACGATGCTTTTTTTGTTTCGGCTGATCTGACAATGAAAAATCACTCTCTCTGTCACTTGTCATCTCAACATCTGTTTGGTTTTGCAGCTTAATATTGGTACTGAGTTGAGGCTCACTCTTTATAGTGTCTGACATGATCGGCTCAGTTAGGACTTCATCATCTACGCTCTGTTCATTCTTACGTATTCTGACTTCACTAATGCCATCGACATCAAAACCCTGCAAATCCCGATTTTCAGATTGTTCTTTATAGAATCCCGCCATAGGACTATCTTTTAGTGATTTAGGTTGTTGCTTTCTAATGGACCAAAAACCATGCACAAGTACGGCGATAATAGCTATTGCGCCTAAAACGAATAATACAAGTTGCAAATTTTCCATTGGATACCCTGTTTTCCTATGTTATTCAGCGTCAGCCAGTGCCACCGCTTCATCAATATCGACTGCGACTATGCGTGAAACTCCTGGTTCATGCATAGTGACTCCTATCAGTTGATCAGCCAATTCCATGGTGATCTTGTTATGACTGATAAAAATAAATTGCACACTCTGAGACATTTCTTTCACTAATCGACAGAATCTATCGATATTAGCGTCATCCAGAGGAGCATCAACTTCATCTAGCATACAAAATGGTGCAGGATTCAGTCTGAAAATCGCAAACACCAATGATAATGCTGTTAACGCTTTTTCTCCACCAGAAAGAAGGTGGATCGTGCTATTTTTTTTCCCTGGCGGCCTGGCCATAATTGTCACTCCAGTTTCGAGTAGATCATCATGGGTCAAAGCTAACTGTGCACTGCCACCGCCAAAAACTTTAGGAAATAACAAACCTAAGTCTTTATTGACCTTATCAAAAGTCTCTTTAAAGCGACTCTTGGTCTCCTTATCTATCTTACGGATCGCCTCTTCGAGGCTGGTCAAGGCTGAGGTTAGATCCAAATTTTGGCTATCTAAATAGTTTTTACGTTCATTTTGCTGCTCATACTCTTCAATAGCGGCTAAATTAATTGCACCAAGATGAATAATTCCAGCTCGGATCCTTTCTAATTCTCGTTGACGAGCCTGAGCACTTATATTCAGATCCAGCGAAGATTTAACTTGTTCTAACTCAATGTCTTGATCGTTGAGCTGCATCAGTTGACTTTCGGCCTGACCTTTCAAGCCTTCGCGACGTAACTTTACCGTGCTGATAGACTGAGTCAAGTTTTCTATCTTGCCAAGTTGTTGTTTTTTCTTTATTCCTAGGCTATCACTCAATTCTTGTAAACGTGTCTGCTGCTGACGAAGTGCAGCTAATTCGGTTTGCTTCGTTTGTTGCTGAGTCAATTTTTGAGTTAATTGTTCTTTTAAACTGCTCAGTTGACCATTCTCGTTGGCGATTTCTTGCTCAGCAAGCTGATATTCAAGCGCAGATTTAGCTAAGGTCAGCTCTTCGATGCGAACGTGCTGTTGATTGATTGACTGCTCATTGAGCGCCAACTTAGTTATTAATGTTTGACATACCTGGCTAAGGTCACGATAATTTTGTTGTAACAGTTGGTATTTACCTTTATAAACACCAACAGCTCCCACTTGCTCATCAAGCACATAAACCAACTTAGTTTGTGCTTGCTCACCTTGCTCTAAGCTAGATTTTGCCTCATTCAGATCAGCAACAATACTCACCTCGTCATTTTGTTGCTGATTAAGAAGAACTTTTAAGCGTTCAAGTTCTGATGATGATTGTTTTTGACGATAACTTCGGTCATTATTTTGTTGTATATCCGCTTCAATCTGCACATTCAAGCTAGCAATCGATACATTAAGCTTATGCTGAGACGCTATACTGGAAGCCAGCTCTATTTTTAGCGGCTTGATATTGGCATCTAAATCATGGCTCTGGTTATTGAGTTCTCTGAGCAAGACCTCACTATCATAAATGCTAACTTCTAATGCTTGTTGCTCACATTTAAGTTGCACTAATGAGCCTGAATCGGTGCCTTTCTTGATCACGAAGCCTTTACCTAACAGATAGCCATCTGCGGTCACTATACGTTGGCGATCACTCATACTAGAAACGTGTTCTCTAGCCTGTTCTAAACTATCAACCCATCGAAGCTGACTCAACCAAGGTGACAGGTTCACATTACAGCTCATCCCATGCCACTCTTGATTTTTCAGCCATTCAAAGCCAAACTCACCTTTATCCACACCCGCAGGCACTTTCAATAAACCGTCGAATATCAGCTCAACCGCTTTCTCCCAACCCGGTTGAACATCGATAAGCTGCCACAGTGCTTTAGTGCCTTTCTGGCTCACATCTTCGGGAAGTAGCTTAGTGACTAAAGCTAAACGACCTCCTTCTTCGGCAAGAGACTGACCTAGGGTTTCTAGTTTAGCCTTGAGCTTAATTTGGAGTTGTAGCAAATCGCTTAGTTTATCATCAAGCTCATCATTGATCTCACCTTGCTCCATGGCATCATTTTGCCATTGAGACAGCTGTGAAAGGTTAGTTTGTTCAATCTTGACCGATTCTTGCTCAAGGAGTCCTGCAGTTTCTTGCTCAATTTTAGCAAGCTGAGCCCTTGTCT
Organism: Shewanella sp.; assembly: GCA_037132815.1. Taxonomy (GTDB): domain Bacteria; phylum Pseudomonadota; class Gammaproteobacteria; order Enterobacterales; family Shewanellaceae; genus Shewanella. The sequence continues at coordinate 5,983 of JBAHZX010000038.1, read as the reverse complement.
GCTCCAACATGACACCTTGATGTGACAATTTACTCCTTGATACTTCATGGGCCAGACGATAAGAGGATACTTTTTCTTTATGTTCAGATAACTTGGTTCTTGACTCACTGACCTTAAGCTCATACTCGCTCAAGTCGGCGGTGACACGAATAAAAGATAAGTGTACCTGTTCAAGTTGCGGTTGCTTGAGCGATAAATCAAGCTTTAATGACTGCAGAACAGATGCATCAGAAGATAACTTATCTTTATGCTGTTCCAGTTTATGTACGAGATTTAAAATACGTTGCTCAACACGTGAGTCTTGCAGCTGACGATGCTTAAGATCTTGTTCCAGTTTAGCTATTTGGGTACCAAATAGATAAAAAGACTCGACGCGTGTTTGCTCCTCACTATCGAATGTCATCTGCTGCACATTGAGGCGAGTCAATTCGAGACCGGTGTGTTCTTTCTCAGCTTCGACTTCAGCCTTGGTTAATTCAAGGCGATTAACGTCCAAGGTCAGTCTCTGCATTTGATCCGTCAGTTCGAGATAGCGACTGACAAATAACTCTGAGTCTAACTGACGCTCAGATTGCTTCAGCTCACGATATTTTTTCGCCGCCGTAGCTTGCTCTGCCAGTTTATCGAGTTGGCGACCCAGCTCATTACGGATATCACCGAGACGTTCTAAGTTTTCTCTGGTATGGCGGATGCGGTTTTCGGTTTCACGTCGGCGCTCTTTATACCGTGAGATCCCTGCCGCTTCTTCAATAAACATCCTTAGTTCTTGAGGCTTTGACTCAATTAATCTTGATATGGTTCCCTGCTCAATAATGGCGTAGCTTCTCGGGCCCAGACCCGTTCCCATAAAGAGATCAGTGATGTCTTTACGACGACACTTCTGACCATTTAAGAAATAGGTCGAATCTCTGTCACGATTGACCTGACGTTTAACCACTATCTCCTGATAACTAGAATATTCCCCGACTAATCTGCCATCTAAGTTATCGAAATTTAGCTCTACACTAGCCACAGAAACAGGACGACGAGCCGTCGAACCATTGAAGATGACATCGACCATGGAATCACCACGCAGATGCTTCGCCGAGCTTTCACCTAACACCCAACGTACGGCATCTATGATATTGGATTTACCACAACCATTTGGGCCTATAATAGCGCTTAAGGAATTGAGGAAGGGAATCTTAGTTGAATCGACAAACGACTTAAATCCAGCAAGTTTTATCTGTTTGAGTCTCATGGCGCCAGTTAGGTCGTTTCCGGTAAAAAAACCAAACTTAATTTTACCGATTTAAGCTTGTTTAGAATTGATTTAATGAGATTAGTTTACCAAAATAGCTAGGTTTTTGTCACGTTTTTATTAGGTTGCTGGCCATTTACTGCTTGTCTTCCTCTGACGAGTAGAACACAATCTCGTTAAGTTTACATGGAACGGTGATCGAATCTATTTATGAAGCCTAAAACAAACCACACAATAACTAAGAGCGGGGTGAACTATTTCCTCGATGGATTTAGTCTGATCAAGACTAAGGGACTGAGACGCTTTGTATTTATTCCCTTGATGATTAATTTGGTCATCTTTTCCAGTGTGATCTATTTTGCCATAGGCCAGTTAGAAAGTGCCTTCGTCTGGTTAACGGGTCAACTCCCAGATTACCTTAGCTGGCTCAATTTTATCCTCTGGCCTTTGGCCGTAATTACTCTACTAGTAGTGCTGTCATTTCTGTTCAGTTCGGTGATGAACTGGATTGCTGCGCCGTTCAATGGCTTGCTCGCTGAAAAGGTCGAACAACACCTCACAGGTAAAGATCTCAATACCGGCACCACGGTAGACTTAATTAAAGATCTACCACGGATATTGGGCCGGGAATGGATAAAGCTTAAATACTACCTGCCCAGGGCCATCATCTGCCTAATCTTATTCTGGGTACCTTTTATTGGTCAAACTTTTGCCCCCATCATCTGGTTCCTATTTAGTGCCTGGATGATGGCAATACAATACTGTGATTATCCCTTCGATAATCATAAAGTGCCCTTCCCCGACATGAAATTTGCTCTCAATCAGACCAAAGGCACAAGCTTTAGTTTCGGCGCCACCGTTACACTATGTTCGATGATCCCCATCGTTAATTTCATCGTGATGCCAATGGCAATCTGTGGCGCAACAGCTATGTGGGTCGATAAATATCGCGAAACCTATAAACATTCAGAGATAGCACCAGAGTAGCGTCTCCGTTTAAGATTTTTATTTAAAATTTTGTTTCATTAGAATTTTGGCATTTGATACTAGCTGGATTAGATGAATTTGTGCATCACATCGCAGCTATAAACACCTGCGGTAGATGCCATACAGCCAGAACAATTGCGAATCAAGAGCTGGCCAGCTGAGCTTACTATCCAAAGATCGGGCTATCGAAACTTGGGCCTTCATCTGAGTAAGCCGTTACAATCACATTTTCAACTAACCCAATTTCAGCTTGTACCTGAGTGTCAAAAAAAGCTGTATCTGTTATCTACAACCATATGCGGACCAAGCTCTCGCATTCTCCTAAATTTCATTAAATACAATTAGGTATTCATTTTTCGCTGCACTAGGATGATCAATTTGACGAATAAGCATATATTGAATGCATTACAGGCTCACTGTTATCAAAATGACTGCGCTAATTCATTTTCTGTCATGCTTACACCTTTAATCTGAGCATACACACTTTTTCCAATCGTTAACCCTAAATCATCATATGCCCAGTGGGTGATATTAGCCCATATATGATAATCACCAAACGCCAATTTAACCTGCACATTATCACTTGATCCCGAATGTATTATTTCGCTAATAGTCGATAATAAAATATTTCGAATACTGCTATCTTGTGGACGAGTAATGCACAGGGATACATGGTTGGCATAAATACGTACACGTAACTTACTGTTTATAGGTAATGGCAAACCATTGACCCACAAGTCAGTGCCATCAGTCAGTGATAACTTACTCATGCGATAAGTTTTATTTAGCTCTGTGATTGTCGCCATTAATAGTGAACTTTGTTCTTTTAATGGCAGCCAAGGGCGCATCTCAGCGCTATCTAAAACCATTTGTAAGGGGCCATTTACCAACACTTTGCCTTTATCTAATACCAGCATAGTATCGGCAAGTTGTAAGATCTCATCTAAACTATGACTCACATAAATAATCGGCAAGTTGAGGAATTTCGCTAACCGTAATAAATAAGGAATAAGCTCTCGCTTACGGGGTAAATCCAGTGCTGTCAGAGGCTCATCCATTAACAACATTTGAGGTCGTGTTAATAAGGCTCGACCAATAGCAACACGCTGTTTTTCACCACCAGAAAGCGTCGATGGATAACGGTTTAATAGTTCGCCTAAACCCAGTAGGTCCACCACCGTCTCAAAGTGATTTTGGTTTTTATCCTTATTACCGTAATTTAAATTACCGCGCACTCTGTAGTGGGGAAACAAGCGAGCTTCTTGAAATACATAACCAATACGACGACGTTCTGGTGGTAAATTTATCTGATGTTGCTGGTGGTAAAGGTGAGTATCCCCTAATGTGACCAGACCATTATCCGGGGTCGATAGACCTCCCAAAATATTTACCAACGAAGTTTTACCTGAACCTGAGCGACCAAACACTGCGCAGATACCTTGCATCGGAATTTGAGCATTAACTTGCAAGTCAAAATCACCAAGTTGTTTTTTAATATCAATGGTCAACATTATGACACAACTCGCTGTTGAGCTTTTTTGGCTAACCATTGTGATGCGGTTAATGATAACACTGCAATAATGATCGCAATTACGCACAGGCGTGCGGCTTCATGCTCTGCACCTGGGGTTTGAATAAACGAGTACATGGCTAGTGGAATAGTACGCGTCTCACCGGGAATATTAGAAACAAAGGTAATAGTTGAACCAAATTCACCTAAACTGCGAGCAAAGGCCAACACCATACCAGAAACAATACCTGGTAAGGTTAACGGTAGGGAAATGGTAAAAAACACCTGTAAACGATTACTACCAAGGGTACGTGCTGCTTGCTCTAAGCGTATATCAACACTCTCAAATGACAAACGGATCGAACGTACCATTAATGGAAAAGAGACTATCGCAGCCGCCAATGCCGCACCGCGCCAACTAAAGCTAAAACTCCAGCCAAACCAATCATAAAGTACCCCGCCAATACTACCTTGGCGACCCATTGAAATTAACAAAATATAGCCAATCACCACTGGCGGTAATACCAAAGGTAAGTGAATTAGGCTATCAAATAGCGACTTTCCTATAAATTCACAACGAGCTAATATCCAAGCACACACTATGCCAAATGGCAGGCTAAATAGCACTGCCACACTAGATACTTTTAAACTGAGTAGCAAGGCTGCTACTTCATAATCACTTAACAAGTTTAATTAACCTTAAAACCATACTTAATAAACACAACCGGAGCCGTCTCAGTTTGCAAGTATTGATAAAACGCTGTTGTCGCAGCAGTTGCTTTGCTATTAACCATCGCTAACGGATATTCAATGGACTTATGGCTACTTGCAGGGAAAGTCGCAACCACTTTTACTTTTTTTGCTATTTGTGCATCAGTTGCATACACGATTCCAAAAGGGGATTCTCCACGTTCGACGAGGGCCAATGCACCACGAACGTCATTGGCTCGGGCTAATAATGGCATGGCTTGTTGCCATAAGCCTAAACTTGATAAAGCTTGTTTTGCATAACGGCCAGCGGGTACATGATCAGGGTCCCCTACAGCAATACGACTATCACCCACTGCTTTTGTAATATTCCACATATTAGTTAATGTAACACTATTTACTGGACTACTATTAGGGGCGATAAGAACCAGTGAATTTCGTAACAGAGTCACTCTAGATTCTACTGCAACTGCCTTTTGCGTGACTAAATAATCCATCCATTTCTGGTTTGCAGACAGGTAGATTTGAGCGGGTGCACCTTCTGATATTTGTCTTGCTAAGGTTGAAGATGATGCAAAAGAGAATACTGGATTTATTGCTGTTGGGTTTGCTTCTGAGTCCGCTTTAAATATATCACCCACTTCTGTTAGAGCGTTAGTTAATGAGGCTGCAGCAAAAATAAGCACACGTTCTTCGGCTATCACGTTGCAGCTAAGCATTAATATAGTCACGGTAATGAGTTGTTTTAATCTATTAAGGTATTTCAGTGTCATGAACAATCCTCTTGTTTAATTCGAAGTTAGTGTATCAATCGATATTTCATCTACTGTATGTCGATTGAAAATTAATCTAGCCCCGTTAAGGTTCATTAACAAGACTATTTCTAACAAAATGAGATCGAGAATACCTTCTGGGGGATTTTAGTTCTACTTTACGATAGGTTCAAGCTATAAGGTTATACTTATTAAGGAAAAGGCATTATAAATCATACTTGTAGCGCATGTAGCGATCTGTACCTTAAGCATGGATAGAGGCTTCCTCGCTCGGCAGCGACTTGTAAGTGCAGTTCGTGTGGAGACTTTCCAGTGTCGAGGTTTTGTCCCACTAAATTCCAAGGGGCCTGTAAACCTAACCCAAGCATCAAAATATCTGTACTGTCCACACTGCATCTCATTGATTATTGGAAGCTAATATTATGCCTGCTATCCTTGCAGAGATCTCCGCCAAATCCACTCAGAACGTCGAAGAGCCCCTTTATGTACTCCATTACAATCCAGTAAGAGCCTGAGATGGTGAGTCTGCTGACTATAAATGGTCAAGCTATCTAATTTACTTATCTCTCACTAGTGATCCCACTTAACGACAAGTGACCTACATCATTTATTCAAGGCCGGGTGTGTTAGGGTCTGTTGATCTTTCGAGTATGATTTTCAAACAGCATGATGGCAATGTATAATGGTTTCGCCAAAAATCAACATACAAGAATACCCTCATGCCAAGAACAATGTTAACAGATAACCTCTGGCTAAAGCTATCTC
>JBAHZX010000015.1:0-38529 GCA_037132815.1 Shewanella sp. | reverse complement strand
TTGGACATGGTCTCAATGCCTGACATAGGCTCCATATGGATATCGAGTAGAATTAACTGATACTCATGTTGGGCCATTTTTTGTAGGCACTGCGCTCCTGAGTTGGCGGTGCTGACACTGACACCTAATTTAGCTAACAGCCTTTCTCCCAGCACTAGGTTAATGTTGACATCGTCGACGAGTAACACATTGATGCTATCAATATGGGTTGTAGGGTTAATACTGTTTATCATTATGTTCTCCATTGCTCATCAATGCTTTCTTTAAACTTTGGTCGTTAGTTTAATGTTTTTTATAGGGATATGATGATTTTAATTTGGATGTAAATCAAGCGTTTCTTTTTGTGTTGTCTTATATGGGACCCCTATTATTTCAACCATGCGCCTTGAATTGGATTTGCTCAACCTGCTCTGAAACCTGCACTTTGAAGTGGAACGGGTATATAATTAAACAACTTGAGCCAAGACGCCATTTTTATTGACATCCATTTTTTAGATATGGAAAGCCTTAGGTATGAAAATCCTTGGGTATGAAAATCCTTGGATGTGAAAACTATTAGATAGGAGAAATATGAAAAGTATTGGGTATGGAAAATATGAAAATTTGGGTTGATGCCGATGCTTGTCCCAGCGTAATAAAAGAGACGCTGTTTAGGGCCGCCGATAGGGCTAAAGTAGAAGTGACCTTAGTGGCTAACCATTCGATGCGTGTGCCGCCGTCACCTTTTATTCATATGGTGGTCGTCTCCTCCGGTTTCGATGTGGCCGATGATGAAATTGTTAAGCGACTCGATGTCGGTGATTTAGTGATAACCGCTGATATTCCCTTAGCTTCTGAGGTGATAGATAAAGGCGGTGTGGCGCTTAATCCGCGTGGTGAGCTGTATACGGATCAAAATATCAAGGCCATTCTTAATATGCGTGACTTTATGGATACCATGCGGGCCAGTGGTGTACAGACTGGTGGCCCAGCCGCTTTGGGTCAAAGTGAACGTCAGGCGTTTGCAAATCAGCTAGATAGATTTATCACTAAGCATTGCAAACCGAGTTAAATTACGGTGCCCATAAAACGCGTCGAGACTCGCTGCCATTATGTGCACAATATGGCAGCATCATCACTTTTAAACTCACCCTATGGGATCGTCTGAGCAAATAGTAGCACCTGAGCAAATCTGCACTCTTTTGCAAGAAGTGGCTTATAAGGGCCACCATTATTTCAACCATGCGCCTTGAATTGGACTTGCTCTGTTTGCTCTGAAACCTGCACTTTGAAGTAGAGCTGGGTGTGCAGGCTTAGTTTGCTATTTTTAGTTGGGCTTTTTCACCCATTAAGTTCATATCAAAATCGAACTCATCAACTCGGATAGCACGTTCACGCTTTAGGTTGTAATCGAGCAACTGTTTATACTCAGTGGCATTGATAACTTTTGCTGCGAGTGCATTACCAAGGGTGATAGGAAAACGAATACCGGCGTTAAATTCTTTCGCTTTTAGCCCTTTTTTGACCTTGGCCAGCAATGGCAAGCAATCCATTTTGGCAAGATAAGCTTGCTCGTTGATGTAGTTACCATCTCCGATAACAGGCTTTACCAAGTGAGTTAGGTTTTTCTTAAACTCGGTATTGAGCTGGGCTTGCTCGGCGAGTTCCCTAATGAGGTTATCATTCACTTTCGGCATTTTAGCGGAGTAAGTGACAGTTAATGCACGCATCAATTTACGCACTGGCGATGACGGAAAATTTTCTAAAAAGGCAAGCAGTGCTTCTTCTGCCTTACATAGAGACCAACGAGTGGCGTAATGAAAGTAAGGCGCTGCTTGTGCTCTTTGCTCGCTTGGCAGTTTTTGCTCGTAATACCGAATTGACGCCATGGCCGCATACAGGTAACTCATTACATCACCTAATCGTGCCGATAGCATTTCGGCTTGTTTGAGCTTTCCACCCAGTACCAGCAGAGAGAAGTCAGCGTATACTGCGAGCTTTGAAGCCAGCTTGTTGACTGATTTCTCGTAGATCACGACCTCAGGCAATTTTGAGTCTGAATGGGCTGTAAAGGGTAATAGGCCCAAACGGAACGCCCGCAAACTGTTGTTGGCACTGTAAGCGATGGTTTTACGGAATATGCGGTTAAAGACCTTGTCGGCATTTTTATGATCGCTGTGAATTGCTTCGACCATGCTCTGCATATGAGGGTGACAGCGCATGACGCCTTGTCCGAAAATCATCAGGTTACGGGTAAGAATGTTAGCGCCTTCGACTGTAATAGCAATAGGCTGGGCAACATAAGCTGAGGCTAAGGTATTTTGTGGACCACGTTGAATGGCCTTACCGGCTTGAATATCCATGGCTGAGTTGAGTATGTCCCGGCCAAGCTCGGTCATGTGATATTTTGCGATTGCTGTAACCACTGAAGGCTTAAGACCCATGCCGAGCCCTTCTGTGGTTAGCACTCGCATTGATTCTTGTAGGAAAGTCTTACCAGCAATGTCAGCCAGTTTTTCTTGAATACCTTCAAATTTGCCGATTGATAATCCGAATTGCTCTCGAACGGCGGCATATTCTGCTGAAGATTTAAATGAGCAATGGCTAACTGCGGCGCCAAGTGCAGGTAAAGAGATGCCCCGACCAGCGCCAAGACACGCTACAAGCATAGCCCAGCCACGGCCGATATTACTCTGTCCACCTATGATAAAATCCATTGGGACAAATACATTTTCGCCGCGAGTGGTGCCGTTATAGAAGTTAACGCCCATAGGGTCGTGACGGTTGCCAAGTTGTACCCCAGGGTGAGATTTAGGGATCAGTGCGCAGGTGATCCCCAGATTTTCTTTACCGCCAAGTAGACCCTTTGGATCTTGAACCTTGAAAGCCAGTCCAAGTACCGTTGCGATAGGCGCTAAGGTGATGTAGCGCTTATCCCAGGTGATCGAGAGACCAAGCACTTGCTTACCTTCGAACTCGCCTAAAGTCACAGTACCTATATCGGGGATACCGCCTGCATCAGAGCCCGCTTCTGGGCTGGTTAGGGCAAAGCAGGGGATCTCCTGACCATTAGCCAGACGTGGCAACCAATAGTCTCTTTGCTCATTGGTGCCATAGTGCATTAATAATTCACCCGGACCCAAAGAGTTAGGCACCATGACGGTAACGGCTACGGCAGAACTTTTGGCTGATATAGTGGCGACGATGGTTGAGTTAGCGTAAGGACTAAATTCGAGGCCACCGTAGGATTTAGGAATGATCAGTGAGAAGAACTTATTTTGTTTAAGGTAGCTGAGAATGTGAGCGGGTATATGTTTGTCACTCTGGATAGCGAAGTCATCAATCATTTCTATCAAGGTGGTCACAGGACCATCGAGGAAGGCCTGTTCATCGGTGTTTAATGCGGCGACCGGAATATCTCTTAGGGCGGAAAAGTCAGGTTTACCTTGGAAGATAGAGCCTTCTAACCATACATCACCAGCATCGAGTGCTTCTTGCTCTGTGGTAGAAATACTCGGCATTATTTTTTTTAATTGGGTTCTTATGCTCATATTTTTAACTCATCCGACCAGAAATTTAGATCACATTACCACATAAAACTGGATGTAGATCAATAGGGTTAAACAAGTAATTTAAACAATTGTTTTAATTGTTTGTTGCTTTTTTAGCTTAAATTTATATTTTTCATCAGTTTACATATATAAGTTCAGATATGAATAATATATAATGATCTCGTTCTGTATATGAAACGAGTTTTACTTAAGTCATCTCATCTGCCCTAATGAAATAACAATGGGTGTCTTAGTTGTGGTAATATTAGTATTACACGTGGTTTGGTTTATCTAGTTTGTTTTTGACAAAATTAATTAGACCTAAAAAATGCCATGTGTTAAGTGTTTCTGTTTTAAACTTTAGATTTATGTTCAAACGAAAAATTTGGATGTAAATTAATAATTTCAATCAATAATTATGAGTAAATACAATGGCTAAAGGTACAGTTAAGTGGTTCAATGCGGATAAAGGTTTTGGTTTTATTACGCCTGAAGATGGTAGTAAAGATCTGTTTGTTCATCATTCAGAAATTCAAGCTGGTGGCGGATACGCAACATTAAGTGACGGTCAGGCTGTTGAGTTTGAAGTTGGCCAAGGCCAAAAAGGTCCTTGTGCTAATAAAGTATCTCCTATTTAGGTCTTCCTATTTAGGTTGTGCGGCGCATAATAAAGGCTGTCAGATACGTTAACGCGTGTCCGACCGCCTTGAGCCTTACTGTATTCCCAATCGTCATATTCTTGCTAATCAAAGCCTCCTTAACAAAAAATCATCAGTTAGTGTTTATGTTCAGCTTATACCTGTTCTATCTCAAGATGCATGATTTCAATTTTCTCTGAAATCTGAACTTTGAAATGGAAGGGCTATAAGAGCTTGATAGTTGTTTGTGTTATCTGTGATGTGATCAGTTAAACACTTATTCCCATTTTAATCGCTTGTACAATAATCTTGTTTTCATTGTCCATTTCACTGTTTCTATGACTTTCTATTTTATCACTTTTATCATTGGCTATTTTGACAACGTGCCAGAGAATATCTAAGTCGTAGAGGGCAACTTGATACAGCTTAGAGTCTGCCTTAGCTTTTTTATAGGCGGGACGAGGGTCTTGGCCGAGTACGCCTATAATAAGCTCTTCGAGGTGTTGGTATTGCTTGAGTCGCTCATAAGTGGCGAGCTGCTGCTTAGCATCTTGACTAAATTCTACTTGGGTAAGTTGAGGTGCTTTATGGGCGATACCGCTTAATGCATCAGGAACTGAGTCCGAGAAAGAAATATAGGGCTTAATATCTATAATAGGTGTGCCATCGAGAAGATCCATCCCTGAAATTTCTAAAGCCAGATAGCCTTTGCGCTGGTGGATCTTGTGCAGTTTAACCACCGATTGGCCTAAGCCGTTGGGACGGAAGGTGGAGCGGGTAGCGAACACCCCCATTTTTTCGTTACCGCCTAGGCGGGGAGGGCGAACGGTGGTTTTCCATCCTTGAGCGAGATTTTTGTGGAAACAAAATATCAACCAAAGATGAGAGTATTGTTCTAGGCCTCTTACTGTATCAATATTCCTGTAGGGGGCTTGAAGTTCGATAAAACCACGGGCAGCATTAACCAGACCAGGTTGTCTGGGGATCCCAAATTTTTGTTTATAGGGCGTACGGCAGTACGCCACGGCTTGTATTTGACTGCTAAAACTCATTGATGGCACTTACATTTTTGAGGATAGATTTTTAATAAGATCCTGTTTGTTTGTTAGTTATCATTGGGATCTAAGGTGTTTTTATGGCTTGGCCAACACAGATGGCACGACTGAAACAAGCTTTAGTTTGCTCTTCAATTAATATGCACTTCTTAATAATCAAACCATTAGCTCCTTTGTCGGCCGTGGATCTGCGAGCTTTTGTGCGTGCTTGGCTTATGGCTGCTGGTGCATCGTTGGCTTGCTGCTGACAGGTTTCTGCTTCGACTAGACCGATAACCTCATAAGGAATGTTAGGTATTGAAGCATTATCATAAACGGTGACATCCGATGCTTTGAAATAATCGTCAATAGCTTCACCACTGAGGTTACTGTTAAATTTATATTCGCCAGCACAGGCGCTAAGCAGTAAAACTAGGGCAGAGATTAGTAAGGTTTTCATTATTTAGGCCTGTTATTAATTGTACAATCAATAACGAATAGGCATTCGTTATTGTGGGCTTTTATACTACCAGCAAGATCAATTCTAACGCTTTAGGTACTTTTGATAAAGTTGTTGTTGACGATTATTAAGATCTATCTCGCGACCATCGATATAAACTTTCTCTATCTTGGTTTCCATGGGATCTAAGATGTCCCCCCGTGATACCACTAAGTTTGCCTTATATCCTACTGCTATTGCTCCCATGTTATCTATGCCAAGTATTCTAGCGGCATTCAAACTCACACTTTGTAGCGCTTCTTGTTTTGTGAGCCCATGAGCCACGGTTTGGCCTGCTGCCAGTGGTAAGTTACGGCTATCCCAATTCGATGAGAAGCCTAAGGCGAATGGAATGTTGGCTTGCTTGAGTAGCGAGGGTATTTTAAAGCTTAAATCAATAGGCTCATCTTTTCTCATTGGTAAGCTTAATGTACGGGTATAGATCACTTTAGCATTGATTTCATTAAGCAGTTCACCGAGTCTCCAGGCATCATACCCCCCGACGATAACGAGCCTAAAGCCATATTTTTTAGCCAAAGAAGCGGCTTCTTCTATTGGTTTTTGACGGTTTGCATGAACAAATAGCTGAGCATCATCTTGATAAAGGGGAAGCAGTGCCTGCCAACGAAGATCGATTTTGGTGATCTTGTTAGCTTTATGGGCCATAAAATACCGATAGCCATCGGAGAAAGCCTTGGCTATCTGACCCATCTGTTGATGGTGTTTTTCAGTTTTCTTTTGACGTTTATCTTTATCATGGGGCAGATGACCTAAATGAGGCCAGTACAGATGAAACGCTTTGGTGCTAGGAACGAGTGCATCTTCTACGGTCCAGCTATCTAAGGACATTAGAGAGGATTGTCCGGCTAAACTCTCTCCCTGAGGGACCACTTGAGCATGGGTAATACCATTGGTGCGTATGGTCGGTATGATCTCCGAATCGGGGTTGAAGGCTGTGATGACTTCAAGTTGGGGGTTGAATGCGCCAACTTCATAGCTGTCATTACTGGGACGCATCATTTGAATTTCGACTAAGCCTAAACTGGTATCTAGGGCAATTAACCCGGGGTAAATGTGCTTGCCGCTGGCATCGGTATGAATGGCATCGGGGGCGAGTATATTTTGGCCTATGGCTTTTATTTCGCCATCTTCTATTAATAGATCGGTATTGGCTTTAACCCCATCAATAGCCGTGTGCAGAGTGGCATTCTTAAATAATATGGCGTTTGTCTGTGCTTCAGCGGGGATCATATCATGAGCCAGTGCAGGCACTGTTATCCCCAAGCTTAACCCTAAAGTGATCAATAGCCACTTGGGTGAAATAGGCTTTTTCGTTATCATTTTTTTCTTATTCAGTGTGTGAGTGAGTACGAGATCGACCTTGTTATTTTGCAAATAGCCTGCATGGGTCAATGTGCTCATAATGTGCCCCCAAGGTGTGCTTGATGCCAAGCATCGTATTGAGTATCGCAGTGCCATTCTGGTTCATTGTTCTCTACAAAGGGCTCTCCGGGAGGAAGTGAGCTGGGTGTAGATTGACTGAGCAGTATTTTTTGAATCAATGCCGCTCTTTCTTTAACTACCTCAGTTTGTAGCAGCTTATCTGCTTTACGATCAAAATAGCGTTTCCCTTCAATCCAAGTGGCATCAACTTTTGCGTAAACAGATAGTGGCGAGTGATCCCATAATACAATATCTGCTTGCTTCCCTTTCGTTATTGAGCCCAAGTTTTCATCGATACCTAATTGAATGGCGGGGTTGATGGTGACCATTTTCCAAGCATCTTCCGCTGACATATCACAATACATCATAGATTTAGCGGCTTCCTGATTTAACCTTCGTTGCATCTCATAATCATCTGAGTTGATGCTGGTGAGAACGCCCTTGTTCTGCATTAGGCAAGTGTTTTGGGGAATGGCATCATAGACCTCAAATTTATAGGCCCACCAATCTGAGAAGGTTGAGGCTGAGGCTCCGTGTTTAGCCATCTCTTCTGCAACTTTATATCCTTCTAATATGTGGGTGAAGGTTTTTACTCTAAAGTGATAAGCTTCTGCTAGGCGCATGAACATTAATATTTCTGACTGTACATAGGAGTGAATATGTACATCTCGTTTTTGCTCTAGCACTTCGGTGATAGCGGCTAAGCGATAGTTAGGCTTAGGCGCAACACGTTTACGTTTGTCACTGCCTCTGAGGCGACGGTAGTCATCAATGGATTGCTGGTAGGCGTTAGCCTCGTTGAATGCTTCAGTAAACAGAGACTTAACCCCCATACGGCTCTGAGGAAAGCGTTTGTTAAAGTTGTCGCCCCAGTTACTTTGTTTGACATTTTCACCTAGGGCAAACTTGATACTGGCAGGTGCCTGAGTATATTTAAGCTTGTTGGCATTTTCGCCCCATTTCATTTGAATCACTTGGGCCTGACCACCAATAGGGTTTGCACTGCCGTGTAATAGTTGCGCGGTGGTGACACCGCCAGCTAAGGCGCGGTAAATAGCGATATCATCAGGATTGATAATATCGCCAATGCGCACTTCAGAGGTGATGGCATCTGTACCTTCATTGGTGCCTCCATTGATGGCAATATGTGAGTGCTCATCAATAATTCCTGAGGTTAAATGTTTGCCTGTGGCGTCGATATGGCGATAACCTGATGGGGTTTTTAGGTTTTTGCCTATTTTTTCTATTTTGCCACGCGAGATGAGAAGGTCGCTGTTTTCAAGTACTCCTTGCTCATCTGAGGTCCAGATGGTGGCATTACTGATGTGTAGCTTCTCTGCTTTAGCTAAGTGGTCTCTGCCATAGGCGATATTAGGTAAGGTCAACTTAGAGATAAGTTCCACAGGTGTGTTATCCGCTTCAGCTTCCTGTGTTGCAATGGCTTCTATTAAGACGCCGGCAACAGGAGTGAGTACACCATATTTATCTAGCATACGCCCACGAATGCCTTGCTCGTCAAACCAGAGTGTGAAACGGTTGATGCCCTCAAACCCTGCCTCTGTCATATCGACATTGAAGGTTAGGCGCTTGTCGAGGTAGGTCAGCTGAGACAGTATTAGCTCTTGCTCTCCGCTAGTTAAGGTACCTGACAGCTGGTTATCTTTTTTATTGGAGGTTGAAATAGACAGGTCTAGTGAGATTTGTCCTATCTGGATTTGATAGCTCGAATCTAACACATAAGTGTCTCTATCGATAAGTTGCTGCTCATCACCTTGTAACCAGATGCTGTGAATAATGCCATCCTCAAAAATGTTTCCTTTAGTGATCACTAAATCCGCGATAAATCCGGGTTTTAATCGACCACTAAATTCACTGGTGCCGACAATTTCGGCGGCTTCAGTGGTCAATGCGGTTAATGCTGTTTCTTCACTCAGGCCATACTTTATTGCCTGTTTGAGTCTAGGCCAGAAGTCTTCGGCTTTGATGCCGTGCTGAGTCAGAGCAAAGGGGATCTGAGATTGTTCTACGGCCATCAAGTTGGCGGGCGCTCGTTCCCAATGTCGCATCTGTGCCAAACTTATCTCTCTTTCACTGTCGTCATCGCCAACCAAGGGGGCGGCAGGGAAGTTCAATGGTAAAATTAATCCATAACCATAGGTTTTAAGTTCGTCGAGTCGAGCGTATTCCCTACCGTTACCGAGTAAACTTGCTTTTAATTGATGGTCATTTAATAAGCGGGCTGCCCTGAGTTGATTATTTAAGTTTTTAGTATCGAAAATAACCCGTTCATTATCAATATTATCCATAGCCGAGAGTGCACTATTAAATTCAATTAACTGGGTTTCAATTTTTGAAAATGACTTGTCTTTGTTTTCTTTATACCAGGTAGCATCGGCGAATGTTTGCCTGATAAGCGCTATGCTACCCATTAAAGAACTAGGGTAATCTTGGGGGGAACTGCCTTTATCGAATGCTAAGAAATGACCTGATTGAGCGCGATATATAATTTCATTGGCCTTTTTTTCTGCCAAAGATAATGTCACCCCACGGCCACGAAAAATGCCATCTAAATTACTGCTCTGAACACTGGTAAATCCATTTTTTATCCAAGGTTTTGCATCATTCTTATTTGGGTGAACATAATTAACCCAAGATTGTTCAGAGTGAATCGCCCCATTCTCAGCATTTCCACCTATTTGTGTTATCTCATAGATAGGAGGTGTTAGTTTATTTTTTGGGTATTCAAATTCGATGGCGTAGTCAGTGAAGGGATCGATAAATCCCGGGTAGATAGTATAGCCATGAAGGTCAATAACAAATGCATCTTCTGGCACTTTATTATCTTTTATTATTTCTATAATTTTATTGTTTTGAATGAGTAAGCTGGCATTGGTAATTTTTTTACCTGGCTCAATCATTAAAGTTGCGTGGGTGAGGGCGGTGAGTCTGGGGGTATTATCAGTGAGTTGGTCATTTGCATATGCATGCAATGAACTGATTGAAAATAATGTCGTGATTATCGTTATGGTTTTTATTTTATGATGCATTTTGGACATTAACTATAAAGTAGTAGAATGTATATCGACATTATCCGAAATGTGATAAAAATGCTAGTTGCTAATTGTAATGAATCTTATCTGTGGGGGTAAATTAGGAGCATATAAAAACTGGCATAAGCCAGTTTTTATATTGTTAGTTTTGATAGAAGTCATTTAGATGAGGAAATCATCTATAGTGCGGCCTTTACCAAGTTCGTTCTTAAATACTGTGGGCATACGGCCTTGGCCGGTCCAGTTGGTCGTCTCGCCATTCACTTCAATAGTATATTTAGTTGGACGTGGAGCACGCTTCTTTGGTGCAGGTTTTACTTCTGATGCACCGAGATCATCAATTGATAAGCCAACGGCTTCCATTTGTTTACGGATCTCATCTATTTGGGTGTTTCTTTCTGCTGTTGCTACCGCTGACGCTTCAACTTGAGATTCTCTTTCTAAGATAACGTTATCAAGTTTTACCGCCAGTTTTTTTAAATCTTCAATTGTTAGATCTTTTACAGCTGCTTTAAAACGGCGGCCATGAGTTAGTATTTCAAGAAAATCGCTCATAATATTTTTGGGTCCAATTATAGAAGTTAGCTTTAAATTATCATTATATATAATATGAATTATTAGAACAAGTTTCAAATTATATTTTATATTTATATATTATCTATATTTATTCTTATTTTTTTAAGTTGTAAGTTATCTAATTTGTTCTTATTTTTCACACTATAAATTACTTTAGTATAATATGTGACAATACGTATACAAACAGTTGTTTGAATTCGTATTGACGTTAACATTAACAGCACGTAAAGTGTCTCTAATTTGTGTAGGTAGTAACCTACACTCAAGCCTATAAATAGACGTAATAAGGAAGCCCTATGAAAATATTGGTGCCTGTTAAGCGCGTCGTCGATGCCAATGTAAAAGTCAGAGTCAATGCTGATAATACTGATGTCGATACCGCTAACTTGAAAATGGCAATTAACCCTTTTTGTGAGATTGCTGTAGAAGAAGCCGTACGTTTAAAAGAAGCAGGCGTAGCTTCTGAAATTGTTGTTGTTACTGTAGGCCCTAAAGTTGCCCAAGAGCAACTACGCACGGCGATGGCTTTAGGTGCCGATCGAGGTATCCACATCGTAACTGATGAGGCGTTAGTCCCTTTATCTATTGCTAAGCTGCTCAATGCCGTTCAGGAAAAAGAGCAGGCACAACTTATTCTCTTAGGCAAACAAACTATTGATGGTGATAATAACCAGACTGGACAGATGCTGTCGGCACTGGCCAATATGCCTCAAGCAACATTTGTTTCAGAAGTTAATATCGACGGCAACACTCTTGTTGCCACACGCGAAGTCGATGGTGGTCTGCAGAGCGTTACCATTTCGCTGCCTGCGGTAGTGACGGTTGATTTACGTTTAAATGAGCCCAGATACGCTAAGCTGCCTAATATCATGAAGGCGAAGCGTAAGCCTTTAGAGACCTTGTCTATCGATGATTTAGGTGTGAGTTTGAAGCTGCATCAAACCGTATTAAAAGTGACTCCGCCTGCTGAGCGTAAGGCTGGAATTATGCTGGCTAGTGTCGCAGAACTGGCTGATAAGTTAAAGAATGAAGCGAAGGTGATCTAATGGCAATTTTAGTATTAGCAGAACATGATAATGCCAGCTTAAAGCTGGATACTGCCAAGGTTGTTGCTTGTGGCCAAGCCATTGGCGGCGATATTGATGTCTTGATTGCGGGTCATGAATGCGCTGCGGTGGTTGATGCTGCTAAGCAGCTTGCAGGTGTCAGACAGGTGTTAGTCGCACAATCGGTGCAATATGCCAACAGATTTGCTGATAATGTGGCCCAGCTTATCGTGGACCTTGCCGGTGATTATGAACATATTTTGGCTGCTGCTACTAGCCAAGGTAAAGACACATTGCCACGAGTATCGGCGCTTTTAGACGTTGCTCAATTATCAGAAGTGGTCGCTGTCGTTAGTTCTGATACCTTCGTTCGTCCAATATACGCAGGTAATGCATTAGCTACAGTTCAGAGCCATGATGCAAAGAAGGTACTGACCGTACGCTCAAGTGCGTTCGATGCGGTAGCCAATGATGGTGCTGCTGATGTTGTTGCTATAGATAAGGTCTTTGATTCTGTTATTGAGTTTGTTTCTCAAAGCCTAACAGTGTCTGAGCGACCTGAACTTGGCGCTGCATCTGTTGTGGTATCAGGGGGGCGTGGTCTGGGTAGTGGTGAAAACTTTGCTATTTTAGAGAAACTTGCCGATAAGTTAGGTGGCGCACTCGGTGCTTCTCGTGCAGCAGTCGATGCCGGTTTTGTGTCTAATGATCTGCAAGTGGGGCAAACTGGCAAGATAGTAGCACCAGATCTCTATATTGCCGTGGGGATCTCGGGGGCCATTCAGCATTTAGCGGGGATGAAAGACTCTAAAGTTATTGTGGCTATTAATAAGGATCCCGAAGCTCCTATCTTCCAGATTGCCGATTATGGTTTGGTGGCGGATTTGTTTGACGCGGTCCCAGAACTTACAAACTTACTATAAATTATCGAGTTTATGGTGCTAGCATGTAAATTTTAAGTGACACTTCTTTTGTTTTAATTAAAATATGGGTGTTCTTAAGTCATGATGGGCGGTTTTGGGGTAGAATCCTCAAAGCCGCCTGTGTTTTATTATGTTTGCGTGTCTGCTTGAGCTTTGTAAATTAGTTCAGCATATGACTCATGCCCTCAGAAGTAGAGCTGCATTAAAGATCCGTTAGTGAAACTCAGGGAAAACTTATACCCATTTAACTAACGGTGTGATGATGGAGAGCTACTGATAGAGCAGATGTTTTCAGATATCTTTAATATACCAGCAGTTCACCAGCCTCCATTGATACTTACAACTAAGATTATAACTAAATGACAACTTTAAGTTATGCCGATTCGGCGCTTTCATTGCTTCCCCCAGTGGTTGCGATTCTGATGGCGATTATTACTCGCCGTGTATTACTTTCTTTGGCTATGGGGATTTTACTTGGTGCAGTATTGATTAATGATTTCTCTGTCATTGCATCGGGTCAATATTTAGCTGAGCAAGTTGCAGATTTATTCTGGGAGGATGGTGCTCTCAATGCATGGAATATGTATCTGCTAGGCTTCTTGGTACTATTGGGTATGATCACCGCACTTATTACGGTGAGCGGTGCGGCTAATGCCTTTGCCGATTGGGCAAGGGGTCACATCAAGTGTAAACGTGATGCCAAGTTGATGACCATGTTCTTAGGTTGCGTGATCTTTATCGACGATTATTTCAACAGCTTAGTCGTTGGCAGTGTCGCCAGACCTCTCACCGACAGGTATTATATTTCTCGCAGTAAATTAGCCTATATTTTAGATTCAACTGCGGCGCCTATTTGTGTGATCTCTCCCGTGTCGAGTTGGGGCGCTTATATCATTGCCTTAATTGGTGGCATTCTCACTGCGCATGGTTTCACCGATTCAGGACATTTGAGTGTATTTATTCAGATGATCCCAATGAATTTCTATGCCATCTTTTCATTGTTATTGCTGATTTGTGTTGCTTTTATGGATCTCAACGTCGGTCCCATGCGAGAGCATGAGCTCAATGCGCAAAAAGGTAACTTATACGATGAAACTAAAGGCTTGCCCCCCGGTGCTAACTCAGGTCTGCCAGAGTCTGATAACGGTAGTATTCTCGGGTTATTCTTACCCATTGTTGTACTGGTCTGTGCCACTTTATATTTTATGGTCAGTAGCGGTAGTGATGTATTAGCAGCGGATGGAAAACCTTTCAATATTCTTGGGGCATTTGAAAATACCGATGTAGCCTCGTCTTTGTTCTTTGGTGCTCTAGTTGGTTTTATTGCGACGCTTATCTTAGTTCTGATACAAGGATTGGATAGGTCATATCTCACTAAAGGTCTGGTTACTGGTGCTCGCTCTATGTTACCTGCTATTTATATTTTACTTTTTGCTTGGACGATTGCCGGTGTCATTGGTCAATTGGAGACTGGTAAATACATGGCGAGTCTGGCATCTGGCAATATTCCGTTTGCACTGCTTCCTGCTGTCTTATTTATTCTTGCAGGTCTGACAGCGTTCTCAACGGGTACCAGTTGGGGGACATTTGGCATCATGTTGCCTATCGCTGGGGATATGGCCATGGGTACCCATACTAGCATGATGTTGCCTATGCTTGCTGCTGTGCTCGCTGGTGCGGTATTTGGTGATCATTGCTCACCGATCTCTGATACCACGATTCTTTCTTCCACGGGAGCTAACTGTCACCATATGGATCATGTGATAACTCAATTACCCTATGCCTTAATTGTTGCGGGAATTAGCATCGCAGGTTATACGGTACTGGGATTTACCGAGTCATTGATGGCCGGCTTGGCGACCTGTAGCATTTTATTTGTGATCAGCGTGCTAATCTTGAAGGTTAAAGCAAGTCAGGTAACTGTGACATGATTTTCATCATAAAAAATTATTAATCCATAACTGAATTTACCAATAAGGAATATTAGTTTGGCACAGCTCTATTTTTATTATTCGGCGATGAATGCCGGTAAATCTACTTCGTTATTGCAGTCTTCTTATAACTATCGTGAACGTGGTATGAATACCTTAGTGATGACGGCTTCAATTGATGATCGTTATGGAATAGGTAAAGTATCTTCACGCATTGGTATCGAAGCTGATGCGCAGATATTTGGCAATAACGATGATATTGGTCTAATGATAAAAGCGGCCCATAAAGAGCAAAAGCTGCATTGTATCCTTATTGATGAATCTCAGTTTTTGAGTAAAGCTCAAGTCAAGCAACTGACTTATATCGTTGATATCGTCGGTATTCCTGTGCTCTGTTATGGCCTTAAAACTGACTTTCAGGGTGAGTTGTTCCCAGGTAGCCAATATCTGCTGGCTTGGTCAGATAAATTGGTTGAACTCAAAACTATCTGTCACTGTGGGCGCAAGGCTAACATGGTGGTGAGATTAGACGATGAGGGCAAGCCTATTCGTGATGGTGAACAGGTTGCCATCGGTGGCAACGAGCGCTATGAATCGGTGTGTCGCAAGCATTTCAGAGCGTTGCTGTGGGATGAGCATTAGCGTTGAGGTTCTAGGTACTAGAACCTCTCATTAATCCAAGATTTGGGTTGCGGCGCATTGATTTTTATTGGAATAGGTCGCGTAGATACTCCTTTTTAGCCCAGATAATAGTAACAAAAACTCAAAGACTCATCTCGGGTACATGCTCAGGAACAATTAACTTACCCGCTGTCTTCTCAATGATCTCTTCGACAGAGACTCCCGGAGCGCGCTCCAGCAGATGAAATGCACCGCCTTTAATTTCCATAAAGGCAAGATCAGTCAATACCCGTTTGATGCAACCAAAACCTGTTAGCGGTAATTCACACTTAGCGAGCAGCTTAGAGTTTCCGCGTTTGTCAGCGTGCATCATGGTGACAATAATATTATCGGCTCCTGCGACTAAATCCATTGCGCCGCCCATGCCCTTAATAAGTTTACCAGGGATCATCCAAGAGGCGATAGAGCCTTGCTCATCAACCTCGAAGGCACCGAGTACGGTCAGATCTACATGTCCGCCACGGATCATGGCAAAGCTTTCGGCTGATGAGAAAAATGAAGCGCCATCAACGGCGGTGACAGTTTGTTTACCAGCGTTGATAAGATCGGCATCTATGGTCTCTGCACTAGGGAACTCTCCCATGCCGAGCAGGCCATTTTCCGATTGCAGCATTACGTCAATTCCCTGTGGAATGTAGTTAGCGACTAAGGTTGGAATACCAATGCCTAGGTTAACGTAATAACCATCCTTTAGCTCTGCTGCTACACGTTGTGCGAGTTGCTCTCTTGATAATGCCATACTGTCTCCCTCCTGCTTATGCTGTCGATGTTGCTTTTGTTGAAGATGGTTTAACGGTACGTTGCTCGATGCGTTTCTCGAATGTGCCTTGGATGACACGGTTAACGTAAATTCCTGGGGTGTGGATATGATCGGGGTCTAATTCGCCGGGTTGAACGATATGCTCGGCTTCGACCACGGTGATTTTGCCTGCCGTTGCCATCATGGGGTTGAAGTTTGCTGCGGTTTTACGAAATACTAAGTTTCCCATGGTATCGGCTTTCCAGGCGCGAACTAAGGCAAAATCTGCGGTGAGTGAAGGTTCGAGCACATAATGGCGTCCCTCAATTTCTCGGGTCTCTTTGCCTTCGGCTATCGGTGTACCATAACCCGTCGCGGTGAAGAAGGCTGGGATCCCTGCGCCACCGGCACGTATTTTCTCGGCAAGTGTGCCCTGAGGAGTCAAAATGACATTGAGTTCACCAGATAACATTTGTTGCTCAAAAGTGGCATTTTCACCGACATAAGAGGCGATCATTGTATCAATTTGGCGACTCTTGAGCAGTAAGCCTAAGCCGAAATCATCGACTCCTGCGTTATTAGAAATGGCTGTCAACCCCATCACACCGGTTTTGACCATATGAGAGATCAAGCCTTCTGGGATACCACAAAGGCCAAATCCGCCTACCATCACAGTCATATTATTGGATAAACCCGCTAGGGCTTCTTCATAGCTGTGTACGACTTTATTCAATCCTGCCATTATTCTTATCTCCTTTGTAGAAGGTACCAGTTTCAATCTGTAGGAACGAAATCTTAAGCTTAATAGCCTAGGATCTAGCTGAGCAGTGCTTGGGCAACTTTAGATCCCGTCTGTCTGCCTAGAGCTTGGCTTATCTTGTTACCTGCTTGAGCAAGTAAAGTGAGATCTACGCCTGTATCTATACCGAGTCCATGTAACATGTAGACTAAATCTTCGGTGGCTAAGTTGCCTGATGCACCTTTGGCGTAGGGGCATCCACCCAATCCTGCCACCGATGAGTCAACAACACTGACGCCAGTTTCAAGACAGGCGAGGATATTTGCCAAGGCTTGTCCGTAAGTATCATGAAAATGTAGTGCGAGTTTATCGACAGGCACTCTCTGGGCGACGGCAGTGACCATTTTACGGGCATTAGTGGGAGTGCCAATACCTATGGTGTCACCGAGTGATATTTCGTAGCAGCCCATGTTGTAAAGGATTTCAGACACGCGAGCCACTTCACTGACATTAATGTCTCCTTCATAGGGACAACCTAAGACGCAGGACACATAGCCTCTAACCTTAATATTTTCAGCTTTAGCTCGTTCCATCAGTGGCTTAAATCGTGCGATAGACTCTTGGATAGAGCAGTTTATATTGCGTTGAGAGAAGCTCTCGGATGCCGCGCCAAAGATGGCTATTTCATCGGCTTTCGCGTCAAGTGCAAATTCCAGTCCTTTCAGGTTTGGGGTCAGCGCGCTATAGGTCACACCAGCTTGACGTTTAATATTACGCAATACTGCAGCAGAGTCCGCCATTTGTGGCACCCACTTGGGTGACACGAAGCTCGCCACTTCGATACGGTTAAGGCCAGCGTTAGCTAAAGCTTGTATCAAGGTGACTTTGTTCTGAGTGCTTACTGACTTTTCATTTTGCAAGCCATCGCGGGCGCTGACTTCAAATATAGAGACTTGTTTAGGCAGCATGATTAGTCTCCCAGCTCATCAGTTGTGTTTATTTTATGAGTCATTTTATGTTTTCTCTTCTGTTGCTGCAGGTTCAACGTCGACTAATATGGTGCCGTCTGTGACTAACTCACCAGGCTCGAAGAAGAAAGCCGATACTACACCGTCAAACGGTGACTCTATGGTGTACTCCATCTTCATCGCTTCCATTACTATCAGGCCTTGCCCCGCTGTCACTGCCTCCCCTTGCTTGACCAGAAGAGTTACAATTGTGCCGTTCATTGGTGCCTTGAGTTTATCTTCGAGGCATTCTTCAACTTCCACTAGCTCGGTTTGAACCTCTCGATAATGATAGCTGCTGGCATTGATAAATAGGGTGAAGTCTTCTCCAATCTGGCTGACTGGTACGGTAATTTTATGCCTTGACTCCCTAATGTTTAATGATTTAACCGATGGGTTATGCTCATCTTTAATGGCAATTTCAGCATGAAGTACTTCATCAACAATTTCACCCTCTAACACATAGGTCTTATCACCTATTTTAACCTGATAGACTGACTGACCCGCAATCATCAATTCACTGGCTTCTAAATGTTGAATTTGCTGCTTATCATCCAACAGTGAGATCGGGTGGACGCTGCCACTATTGAGTCTAAATCCACTCACTGTTCCCCAAGGAGAGTAGGGATCATGGCTGTTGACTGCAGATTTTTTAGCGGCAACTTTACGGGCACAGATCTGGTAGAGTGCGGCCAAGGCTAAGGCATTTTGCTCGTCATTGGACGCAGATAAGCGACGGTTGGTAAGTTCATCGCCATAGCGCTCGATAAAGTCGGTGCTAAAATGGGCATCGCTGAAAGCTTTATGTTCGGTGATGTTAGTCAAAAACTCAATGTTGTGCTTTAAGCCACAGATTTGGTATGACTTCAGAGAGTGGACCATACGTTGCAGCGCTTTAGGGCGAGATTCGTCCCATACGATAAGCTTAGAGATCATAGGATCGTAGAAGTTGCTGATCACATCGTTTTCACGAATGCCCGAGTCGATTCGTACAAATTGGCTCTGCTGAGGTTCACGTAGGAAGTTAAGTTTACCGCTGGCGGGCAGGAAGTCATTCTGTGGATCTTCAGCGTAGATACGCACTTCAAATGAGTGACCGTGAATACGAACTTCATCTTGGCTCAGTGGTAAGTGACTCCCGCTGGCTATCATCAACTGCCATTTAACCAAGTCTTGGCCTGTGACCATCTCAGTTACTGGATGCTCAACCTGTAAACGTGTATTCATCTCCATGAAATAGAAGCAGTTATCGGTATCGAGTAGGAACTCTATGGTACCTGCGCCGCGATAGTCGATGGCTTTGGCTGCCGCGACTGCGGCTTTACCCATTTGGGCTCTGAGCTCGTCACTTAGATCGGGGGCGGGTGCTTCTTCTACTACTTTTTGATGG
The DNA here is from genome assembly GCA_037132815.1 of Shewanella sp. Taxonomy (GTDB): domain Bacteria; phylum Pseudomonadota; class Gammaproteobacteria; order Enterobacterales; family Shewanellaceae; genus Shewanella. The sequence goes on along the minus strand of JBAHZX010000015.1, from coordinate 19,303 downwards.
CGACGTTGAATTGAACAGTCACGATCGGACAAATAGATGCAGTTGCCATAGTTGTCGGCAAAAATCTGTACTTCTACATGACGAGGTTGACGTAGGTAGCGCTCCATTAGGAGTTTGTCGTTACCGAAAGAGGAGGTGGCTTCACGTCTGGCTGAGTGAATGTTTTCCAACACTTCATTGCTACTCTCGACAATTCGCATACCTTTACCGCCACCGCCGTAGGAAGCCTTGATCAGTAAGGGAAATCCCATCTTGTTGGCTTCTTTGACGAGCAAGGTATCATCTTGGGCATCACCATGATAACCAGGGACTAGCGGGACATTTGCTGCTCCCATGATATCTTTTGCAGCGCTCTTGCTACCCATTGACTCGATGGCATCGGCTGTTGGGCCGACAAAAATCACGCCAGCTTGCTCACATTTTCGTGCAAACTCGGCATTTTCAGATAGGAAACCGTAACCTGGGTGTATGGCTTGTGCGCCGGACTTTTTGGCGATATCTATGATCAGATCAGCCTTAAGATAAGAGTCTGCTGGTGCGCTGCCGCCTAGATAGAAGGATTCATCGGCTAACGCGACATGGCGGCTGTTAACATCGGCATCACTGTATAAAGCAACGGTGTGGATGCCCATGGCTTTAGCGGTTTTTATAATGCGACAAGCAATTTCACCACGGTTAGCAATTAATAGTTTTTTTATTAAGGATTGGCTAAACATCATTTGGATCCTTGTGCATGGGTATTTTTTGAATCTACTTGATCGCTGTTTTGAGCATGAGAGATCACGTTATTCCAGTTGGGTATGCGCTTATCAAAGAAGGCATTTAAGCCTTCTTGACCTTCATTGGATACCCGAATGCTGGCGATTCGTTCACTGGTATAATCTAGAGTCGTGTCATCGATCACGCCATTTTCGAGCCGAGACAGCAAGGTTTTTACCCAAGCCATGCCCTGTGGACTGTTAGCGATCAGAGCTTGGATTATAGGCTCTGCGGCAGCATTGAGATCGTCACTAATCTCATGAATGACTTGCAGATCCAGTGCTTTATTGGCTGTAAACTTCTCGGCAGTTAACATGTAGCGACGCGAGGCTCTCTGGCCCATAGCGCGCACCACATAAGGGCTAATAACCGCAGGGATGAGTCCAAGTTTTACTTCACTTAAGCAAAAGCTGGCACGCTCATTGGCGATGGCAATATCACAACAACAGATAAGCCCTAATGCACCACCAAATGCAGCGCCTTGAATTAAGACGAGAGTGGGTTTAGGAAATTTATCTAAGGTCGACATCAACTTGGCAAGCTCATTGGCATCACGCAAGTTTTGCTCAAAATCCATCTTGGCTTGCTTACGCATCCAATTGAGATCGGCGCCAGCGCTGAAATTTTTGCCATTGGCTTTGAGTACCAGCACCTGACATTCGTCATTGGTAGCAAAATGTTCAAGAGTTTGGATCATTTCAGCGATCATTACCTCATCGAAGGCGTTATGCTTATCGGCTCGATTAAGGATCATTTGTCCCACGCCATTATTCAGTTGGCATGAAATGTATTTAAAATTTTCTATTAATTCAGTTGTCATGGTTAGATACTCACAGCTCAGTCAATACCGCTTTATCAGTCAGAATGTATAAGGTTATTACATACGAAATACACCAAATTTGGTCTCTTCTATCGGTGCATTAAGTGCGGCAGATAAAGCTAAACCAATTACATCCCGGGTTTGTGCCGGATCGATAATACCGTCATCCCACAGGCGAGCACTGGCATGGTAGGGATGTCCCTCTTTGTCGTATTGCTTGACGATAGGCGCGCGGAACGTTTGCTCTTCATCATCTGACCATTCTATCCCCTTACGGGTTAAACCATCACGTTTCACCGTGGCTAAAACTCCGGCTGCTTGCTCACCGCCCATTACTGAAATGCGTGCATTGGGCCACATCCACATCATGGTTGGATCGAATGCACGGCCGCACATGCCGTAGTTTCCTGCACCATAACTGCCCCCTATGATGACAGTAAATTTAGGCACCTTGGCACATGATACTGCGGTAACCATCTTGGCACCGTGTTTGGCAATACCTTGATGTTCGTACTTTTTCCCTACCATGAAGCCAGTGATATTTTGTAGGAACAAGAGCGGGATTTTTCGCTGGCAGCAGAGCTCGATAAAGTGAGCTCCTTTCTGGGCCGACTCAGAAAAGAGTATGCCATTGTTGGCTATAATGCCTATGGGGTAACCGTGAATACGGGCGAAACCACAGACTAAGGTATTGCCGTAGTTGGCCTTAAACTCATCAAAATCGGAGTCATCGACCACACGGGCAATGACTTCTCTGATATCGTATGGCTTCTTAAGATCTGTGCCGACTATGCCGTAGAGCTCAGTGATATCGAACTTGGGCGGTTTCACCGGACTGAGCTGAGCGGCTATTGTCTTTTGATGATTCAAGCGAGTGATGGCTTTACGTGCTAGCTCTAATGCATGGTCATCGCTTTGCGCTAAATGATCAGCAACCCCAGAGATCTTAGTGTGTACCTCAGCGCCTCCTAGCTCTTCAGCTGTGACCTCTTCACCCGTTGCTGCTTTCACCAACGGTGGTCCGGCGAGGAAGATGGTGCCTTGTTCTTTGACGATAATAGACTCATCCGCCATGGCTGGCACATAGGCCCCACCAGCAGTACATAGACCCATGACGACGGCCATTTGAGGAATACCTTTGGCTGACATTTTTGCTTGATTGTAGAAGATACGTCCGAAATGATCTCTGTCAGGAAAGACTTCATCTTGACGGGGGAGGTAGGCTCCACCAGAATCAACCAGATAGATACAAGGTAAATGACAACGCTCGGCAATCTCTTGAGCACGCAGGTGCTTCTTAACCGTGACAGGGTAGTATGTGCCGCCTTTTACTGTGGCATCGTTGGCAATAATCATACATTCAACGCCGCTAACACGACCTATCCCGGCAATAATGCCAGCCGCAGGAATGACATCTTCATATAATTCATAGGCGGCAAACTGAGACAGTTCAAGAAATGGCGAACCGGGATCGAGCAGTTTCTCGACTCTTTTTCTGGGTAATAGCTTGCCACGGCTGAGATGGCGTTGACGGGCAATCTCACCGCCGCCCTGTTCAATCTGTTGCAGCTTAAGTTTAAGATCTTCAACAAGGGCGGCCATGTCTTCATGCTTTGCCTTGAATTCATCGCTACGGGAATTTATACGACTGCTAAGTTGTGTCACGGTTTCAATCCTTTTGAACAAAGCTGAGGTCAAATGACGATGCTAAATGAATACAGGCATCATCTCAGAGTGTGGTAAAGCTACTTAGATTCGTTGAACAGCTCTCGTCCTATTAACATACGGCGGATCTCCGAGGTACCGGCACCGATTTCATAGAGCTTGGCATCACGCAGGAGTCGGCCAGTAGCATATTCGTTGACGTAACCGTTACCGCCTAGAAGCTGAATTGCATCCAATGCCATTTTAGTGGCCAGTTCGGCAGAATAGAGAATGGCACCTGCGGCGTCTTTACGTGTGGTTTCGCCTCGGTCACAGGATTTAGCTACATTGTAGACATAAGATTTAGCGGCGTTCATGCCAGTATACATATCGGCAAGCTTGCCCTGTACTAGCTGGAATTGTCCGATGGATTTACCGAATTGCTCACGCTCATGAATATAAGGTATGACGATATCCATGCAGGCGTTCATTATTCCCAGAGGACCACCAGATAGCACCACGCGTTCGTAGTCTAGGCCGCTCATTAACACCTTAATGCCGTTATTGAGGCCGCCAAGGATGTTCTCTTCGGGGACTTCACAATTCTGGAAAACAAGTTCACAGGTGTTAGAGCCTCGCATACCTAACTTGTCGAGTTTTTGTGCCGTACTAAAGCCTTTGGAGTCTCGATCGACAATAAACGCCGTGATACCGTGGGCACCCTTGTTCAGATCTGTCTTAGCATAGATGACATAGGTCTGAGCATCGGGACCGTTAGTGATCCACATTTTATTGCCGTTTAATATGTATCTATCGCCCTCTTTACGGGCATGCAGCTTCATCGACACCACATCGGAACCCGCATTGGGTTCACTCATGGCAAGGGCACCTACATGCTCACCGCTGACCAGTTTAGGTAAATATTTGGCTTTTTGCTCAGTATTGCCATTGCGATTTATCTGGTTAACACACAGGTTAGAGTGGGCGCCATAACTCAAGCCAATTGAGGCCGATGCACGGGAAATTTCTTCCATGGCAACTACGTGCGCAAGGTAACCCATTTCGGCGCCGCCATACTCTTCAGATACGGTCACCCCGAGCAAGCCCATTTCACCCAATATCGGCCAGAGTTCATTAGGAAATTCGTTGTCTAAATCTGTCTTCTGTGCAATAGGTGCTATTTCACTGGCAGCAAAGTTTTGTACGGCATCACGCAGCATGTTGATGTCTTCACCTAGGCCATAATTAAGAGATGAGTAGAGTTGAGTCATTGCTTGTGTCCTGTCAATTTGTTCAATCTTTAATAAGTAGATTTTTATATTTTTTGTATTAATTATTTGTCATTTCAGTTTGTAACTTTGGTCTGCAATTGTGGCTGGTGTTTATTTCTCTTGACGTAGCAGGGCCGCCCGACATTGCAGCTCGGCAGAGTTTAGCTCCATTAAGACGACTTTTATGTCATCCATCTGCTGCAGTAAGGATGATTTTTTGTCTTCAACAAGATCTAACATGGTTTGAAGCTGTGAACTGCTGTTTTTATCAGTATCGTAGAGTTCGAAAAGGCGGCGAGTTTCGGCGAGAGAAAAACCAAGGCGTTTACCTCTGAGGATCAGTTTGAGACGAACCTTATCTTTTAAGTTATAGATGCGGGTTTGCCCACGTCGCGTAGGCTTAACTAAGCCTTGATCTTCATAGAAACGGATACTACGAGTCGTAATATCGAACTCTTTCGACAGATCGCTAATGGAGTACGTTATCTGAGAACTCTGATTTTTAATCATAAAAACACCATTACATTTAACTTTTCCAGAACAATATATGAAGTTTACGTAAAGGTAAAGAAGATGGTTGTTTTGGATGTTTAATTTTTAGCCTAAATAATGCTGGAGAACGTCAATAAAATGTGCCACTCGGGAGATAAACTAGGTTACAAACAAGGACCATGCTGAAGTTGTAATCCCCGTTCTACTTCCAAGTGCAAGTTTCAGAGCTAACCTGAGGTAGAGCATGCTTTAGCACTCCAGCCTTAAAGCTGTTTTGAGCGTTATCGGATTTTCGATGAGGCTTTGCTTATCCCAAGGTCTAATGGGCATGGGTAGCTAAAAGCCAGCATAATGAAATTCGACTTGGTTATTTTGTGTGCAGAGTGTTAACAACGCAATAAGTATAGAAATAGGTTAACGCAATGAGGTAAAAAATAACCCGTGACCAATGCCAAAGGGTATGAAGGGAAACCTAGGGGGAGATCAATGAATATGTCTGCAGGTACACAAGATAGCAATGTGTTACACAAAGAACGTTTAGAGTCACAAACTAATCATGAGCGCCATCGCGCTTTACATGCAAGCTCTCTTGCTGACCCAGAGTCTTTTTGGGCTGATGCGGCCAAGACCATTCATTGGGATAAGCCTTGGGATAAAGTGCTCGATAAAAGCCGTGCGCCGCTTTACTCTTGGTTTTCTGGAGCCCAGTGTAATACGTGTTATAACGCAGTCGACCGTCATGTCGAGCAAGGTCGGGGTAAGCAAGTGGCTATCCAGTATGTCAGTCCTGTGACCGGTATAGAGTACGGCGTTAGCTATGATGAGTTGTTGGCTCAGGTAAGTCGTCTTGCGGGCTATATGGATTCTATTGGTGTTAAAAAAGGCGACAGGGTGATTATCTATATGCCCATGATCCCAGAGACGGCCTATGCCATGCTGGCATGTGCTCGAATAGGTGCTATACACTCAGTGGTCTTTGGTGGGTTTGCGGCCAGTGAACTTGCGACACGTATCGACGATGCTAAACCTAAACTGATTTTATCAGCCTCATGTGGTATTGAGCCTTCTGGCGTGGTGCCTTATAAGCCCCTGCTTGATACTGCCATTGCTCAGTCTCAGCATAAGGTTGAGCGATGTATTATTTTAAATCGCAGCCAGTATACCGCTAAGCTTGTCGAGGGAAGAGATAGTGATTGGCAAACCTCGGTAGCGTCCGCCGATGCCTTAGCTTGCCAAACTGTTGAGGCGACGGACCCTCTTTATGTGCTCTATACGTCGGGAACCACAGGCCAGCCTAAAGGTGTGGTACGGGATAATGGCGGGCATAGCGTTGCACTCTCGTGGTCGATGCTACATATTTATGATATTGGTCCAGGTGATACTTTTTGGGCTGCATCAGATATTGGGTGGGTGGTGGGACACTCTTATATTGTCTATGCTCCCTTATTAGTGGGTGCAACCACACTCCTGTTCGAAGGCAAACCGGTTGGCACACCGGACCCCGGTATATTCTGGCGCACGATCGAAAAGTACGGTGTAAAGAGTTTCTTTACTGCACCGACCGCCATACGGGCCATAAAACGTGACGATCCCGATGGCAATTTTCTAAGAAATGTTGACCTGTCTTGTTTAAAAACACTTTTTTTAGCGGGAGAACGCTGCGATCCCGATACCTTACACTGGACAGAAGAGCAGCTTAAAAAGCCAGTAATAGATCACTGGTGGCAGACAGAAACTGGCTGGCCTGTGGCGGCTAACCTGATGGGAACTGCGCCAATTAAGGTTAAACCAGGCTCACCTGCACTGGCGGTGCCAGGATATTGTGTCGAAGTACTCGATGAAATGGGAGCCATTGTGCCTTCAGGTCAGTCGGGCAATGTGGTGATTAAGTTACCTTTACCTCCAGGGGCACTCACAACGCTTTGGAATAATGAAGCTCGATATTTCGACAGCTATTTATCTATGTATTCAGGCTATTACCTTACCGGAGATGCAGGCTACATGGATGAAGAAGGCTATATTTACATAATGAGCCGTATCGATGACATCATTAATATTGCTGGTCATCGGTTGTCTACTGGGCGCTTCGAAGAGGTCTTGTGTCAACACGAGGCGGTTGCCGAAGTGGCTGTTATTGGCGTTGGGGATAAATTAAAAGGCCAATTGCCACTGGGTTTAGTGGTGTTAAAAAAGGGCGTAATTTTAAGCGATGAAGCGCTCCATCGAGAGTTGATCGCGATAGTGAGAGAGCATATCGGTCCGGTGGCTTCTTTTCGTTTGGTCAGTGTTATTCAAAAATTACCTAAAACCCGTTCGGGTAAAGTGTTGCGAGGAACCATGAGAAAAATCGCTGATAACCAAAGCTATAAGATGCCAGCCACGATTGAAGACCCTCAAACCTTAGATATGGTTCGTAATACACTTACACGTATGGGTTACGCCGATGCCTTAGTGTGATTTTTTTGTTGAAATGTTTACAGACTAGCCCAGTTAAAGATGTAACTCATTTCGACATGAAAGCGTAAATTCTAGTAATTAATTTACCAAAGCCTGTATAATCTACGCCAAAATATACCTAGCGTTTATACTACCAAGAGAAGTCGGCCTTTTAAAAATGGCTTCTTGCCTTTTCTATGGGTAGGTATTAAATAATAACAACATAGGATACATTATTCTTGTGGCCTGCGGAATTTAACTAATGCAAAATCACACCAAGTTACATGATATAGGCGTTATTGGTCTAGGCGTTATGGGCAAAAACCTTGCGCTTAACATTGCCGATAATCAGTACAGCGTTACCGTGTTTGATATCGATTCGAACAAGGTGCAAGGTGTTGTCCAACAACAAAAATCTGATATTTCTGCTAGCAACCAAGCTCAACAGCCATTGGGTCTTAATGGCTGTAACAATCTTACTGAAATGTTATCTTATCTCGAAAAGCCGCGTATTTTGGTTATTTCCGTGCCAGCGGGAGCCGCTGTAGATAGTGTGTGCAATGCACTTATTGATGCAGGTATAGAGTCCGAAGATATTGTTATTGATACGGGAAATAGTTTGTGGACCGACACTGTGGATCGCGAAGCACGTTACTCGAAGCAATTTATCTTCTTTAGTTGTGCCGTATCAGGTGGTGAGATGGGGGCACGTTTCGGTCCTTCATTGATGCCAAGCGGTGATATCAAAGCCTGGGACCGAATTAGACCAATTTGGGAAGCCATTGCGGCTAAGGTGGATGCTGAAACGGGCTTACCGATAGAGCGTCAGGAGCCGGGAAATCCAGTGACTGAAGGTGAGCCATGCACCACCTATATTGGCCCAGCAGGTTCTGGTCACTATGTGAAAATGGTGCATAACGGCATCGAATATGCCGATATGCAATTAATCTGTGAAGCCTATCAGTTACTCAGTGATGGTTTCGCGATGACAACAACTGAGATTGCCTCCGTGTTTGATAAGTGGAATCAAGGCAACCTCAATAGCTATTTGATGGAGATCAGTGCCGAAGTGTTGAGGCAGTCTGATCCTATTTCCGCTAAGCCTTTAGTTGAGATGATTCTCGACAAGGCAGGGCAGAAGGGAACTGGGCTGTGGACTGCGATTAGCAGCCTACAAATAGGTTGTCCAGCCCCTACAATTGCCGAAGCCGTTTATGCTCGCGCCGTCAGTATGCAAAAAGAGCAGAGACAGAAGTTGAGTCAAAAGCTAAAAGGTCCTTTGGCTTCAGAGGTTTCAGTTGAGGAGCGTGATGCCTTCATTAGCCAATTAGAAAATGCCCTTTATTGCGCCAAGATAGCCAGTTACGCCCAAGGTTTCCAGTTGATGGCGATGGCGGCGAAAGACAGAGGTTGGAATTTAAATTTTTCACAAATAGCCAAAATTTGGCGTGCTGGCTGTATTATTCGAGCTCAGTTTTTGCAAACTATCACTCAGGCTTATCAGGCCGCAGCGAGTGATGGGACTGAATTGGATAACTTGTTGATGGCTGATGAGTTCATCATTGTATTGTCTGAGAAACAATTGGATTGGCGTAAGGCAGTATCGACGGCAGTACTGAAAGGTATTCCTGTGCCTTGTATCGGCTCGGCCCTAGCCTATTACGACAGTTATCGTTGTGAAATTTTGCCGGCTAATCTTTTACAGGGCCAGCGAGATTTTTTTGGTGGTCACACCTTTGAGCGCACCGATAAGCCAGCAGGTGAGAAGTATCACCTTAACTGGAGCCATACTGCCAGAGACTTGATTAAGATTTAAAGTCAGCATCGACGCTAAAGCTCATGGTGGCATGTGTTGTAGGATGATTGAACTCCAATAGTTCGGCATGGAGATGCAATCGCTGACTCTTTTTACCATAAAGGTCGTCACCGACAATTGGCATGTTAAGGCCTAAGAGATGGGCGCTATGAACCCTAAGTTGATGGGTGCGTCCAGTTTTGGGATATAGATGCACTTTAGTCAGTCCATTTAGGCGTGAAATGACCTGCCATTTAGTCTCGGCTGGCTTGCCATGTTCAAAACACACCAACTGCCTGGGACGATCATCGAAATCACCACGAAGAGGCAAACTAATGATGCCCTCATTTTGGCTGAGCTCTCCAGTTAATAGAGCAACATAACGCTTCTTAACGGTGCGAGTAATAAATTGCTTCTGTAGGCTTTTATTGGCCGCCTTGTTGAGGGCGATCACCATTAATCCAGAGGTGGACATGTCGAGTCTGTGGACTATCAGTGGACCAGTGGCCTCAGGGTAAAGCTGTTTTATTCGTGAATACACTGAATCATTAATGTTTTTACCCGGAACAGACAGAAACTCGGCGGGCTTGTTGACCACTAATATGTCTTGATCTTGATAGATGATGTCGAGGTGCTTACCTTCAGCTGGATTAATTAATAATGGATTTTCATCAACTACCAGACCGTCAAGCATATGCCCCAAGATAGGTTGGCACTTTCTCTGACAGGCCCCATAAAAGTGTTTATGTTGTCTAATCTCTGATTTTGGCGCTTCTCCCCACCAAAACTCCGCCATGGCGAGTGGAGTTAATCCATGTTTAAAGGCACAGTGTAACAATTTTGGTGCGGCACATTCGCCAGCGCCTGCGGGTGGGACTTTATGTACAGTATTTTTGAAAATATCAGCTAAGCTTTTTCGTTGCCCTTTAATATTTAAAAAGCAGTACTCATCAAACAAACGTTGCTGCAGGGTGGCTGACATGGTCTTACGTTTACGCATTAAAGCCGATAAATGTTTACTTATGTGCTCGAGTGCCAGTTTTGCCAGTGAGAGTCGCTCATCCCAATAGTTGTTTAGGGATTTTAATTGATTTTTATCTTGCACGCTTTCTCTACTCATCTGAATACCGAGTTGTTTGAGGGCATCAGTATCGAGGGATTCACCTGCTAAGCGCTGTGCCTTTCTTTGTTTTCGATTTTCAATCATCGATACACGATGGGCGGCTACCTGCTTTTCAGCGATTTGAGTTTCAGCGGCTAACACCGACTGTAAACGCGCCAGTTCAGGATCACGTTTGAGTTCAGTGATCTCAGCGTTGATCTGGTTTATTTTGTTTTGCTCGGGAATAAAAAAGCCATCTTGTGCCAACATATCAAAAACTGGGGGAACGAAGTGTGGTAGCAGATTTTGATTGGCAATTTTGCCAGAAAAAGCTGACAGATAACCTAGCTGGTTTTGTTGGTTTTTAACCAACAAAACACCGAACATCTTGCCTAAGCCATCAATGTCGTTGCTTTGCAGGCCAAAGTCATGTTGCCAGTCAGTCTGGTTTTTTAGATGTTGCTGTAACTCACTGGCGGCTAAAAGACACAGAGGATGAGGCTCATAATAGAATGGAAAGGTAAAGCGAGCAGGAAGATCAAACTCTAAGGTAGGCGCTTTAAATGAGGTAAAACAATGTTCTGGGTAATGCATCAGTAATTCTATTCTGGTAAAGGGTTAGCTGTGATCGTTTAGCTACTTTGTGTTTGCAAGCTGATTTTTGAGTCATACTATCATTGTTATTTACTCAGTAATTAGAAATAACATCCATGTTTAATGGTCAGTTCGCATCGAGCTTCTCATTTGAAGAGTATCACTTTATGATCCTCACTTGAAACCAAAATTCACAACACAATGGCAGTATTGGGTGATTTGGAGTGAGACTTAAGATCTCAAGCCCTGCGGAATAAAGCGGCTGTGCTAGTTTGTATGTCAATGAGCATCCGCAAATGTCTAGCGGGCTAATATTTAGTACTAAAAATCACCTGCAACGAGTTGAAACTATCCACAGATTTAACTTGAAAATGGCAACTTTCTACCAATGAACAACAAAATAAGAAGGGATGATGCTTAAGTTTATCGAGTGTGTTGTTATACCTAGTAATAGAAATTCATTTTCAACAGCGCAGAAGTGTTGGAGTGAGGTGTCCTCCTGCCAAGGTTTTATCAGTCAGTATGGTGGCTGGGATCAAAATCATGGAAACGCTATCATTCTTTCCCACTGGCAGAGTCAGGCTGCAATTAATAAGTTTATGGCGATCAGCCATGACAAGATTGCCGAGCTAAATAAGCAGCACCTGACTTATGACGCCTGTACTGTCCACTATTTTAATCTGGTGCAAACAATGCATGGGGATAAAAAAGTATCAACCAAAGAAATAGGCTTTGTGAGAGTGGCTAGTTGTAAACTCAAAGTAGATGGTTCATTAGCATTTTTACGAGATCAAATCAATATCTGGACTCCTGCGATGAGTGGTTGCGATGGAATGCTTGGAGGTTATGTTGCTCAATCAATAACAGACCCACTTCACTATATTGTGATCTCTCTATGGTGTGATGAACAGAGCCATAGTCTTTATATGACACATCAATTTAAGCTTGCAATTACTCAGCTGAAACTTGAGGATTATATTGAAAATATAGAGGGTTATTTGCTGCCAACTATCTCAAGTTGGGATCTCTAAGCATATAGCCCCTAGTCTAGACGGCAAGCGCCAAACAATTAAAATGCTAACATCTGTGGACTATTGTAACGCTAATTAAATGAGTGATGATTATTACATAGAAATAAAAATGACTGTCTTTGTTGTTTTGTTAACGGTCTAAAATAGGGTTCAAATAATGTCAGAAAATAATTACTATGATGAAAATGCTTGGAAAGGAGAACGGCCATTAGATTCTAGCATCATTGATGATCCTGATACGGTATTTGATGGGATAGCAACCCCTTCAATGGATGACCCGGTAATAGATTCTGTGTAATTACCTGTGTTTTTTGGCGATAAAGCTTTGGACTATCTAAACACTCGGTCGCTTGCGGCCGACTCTTTTATATCGTTGTCGTGCAGTACGGTACATATTTAGATCTAAATTCAGTGGTATAAGTTTTGTGCTGACGTTTTGTATTCATGTTCATCTCGATAGTGGATAGTATTATCCAGAATTAAAGTGTCCAGTTCAATTAGACCAGAATATCTCTGTAAGGCGCAGTAGCATTGGCCGGAGTGATTTTTGAAATTGTGGCTTTAGTTGATAGATAGTTATATGTCATTACTATTTTAAAACACGCGAAATTTTTAAGACCTTGAATTTTACGATAAATAATCTCGTAATTTTGCCAGTTAAATGTGAGGGGTTGCAAGCAATTTATCGGAAATATCACTGATAATAAAGTAATAAATTAGTTCCAGAGGGTTACACTTTAAAATGAACTGGTATTATCATCTGAGTTTTGAATTCTATTTATTGAGAGCCGCTAGATCCAGTGCTACTATATTATGAGGTTCAACTTAATTTTCGTATTCGAGGTGCAGTGATGGACAAGATATGTAAATTGGTATTAATGGGTGTCATGTTAAGTTTTTCTCAGTTAGCCAGTGCCGGAATCATTAATTCGGATTGTACTGCAGAAAAAGCAGTGAGAAGTGCTGCTGCGAATGCCACTGTAGGTGTTAGTGGTCGATGCTCTCCTGCCAATACAGCTAAAGATGCTGCAAGTAATGTGGTAAGTGATGCGTTACCTGATGAGGGCGTTGCAGGCAAAGCGGTGGATAGGGTTAAACCGGAAAAAAATAAAGGTTTGATGAAAAAAGCGACTAAAGCGGTCATCGACTAATTTATACCGCTTTCTCTGAAGGATAAGTATTTTTGGGTTTAGTGAGCAGACACTTTTCATCATCCGGGAAAGCTATGACTATTCACATAGGTTATCAAAGCGTGCTCTTAGCCAAAAGGGTATGCTTTTCCTGTCTCTAAATAAAGCGGAAATTTCTTCATTATTCGGGAAAATAACGGGCTGTCTAAATGTGCTTTTAACCATTGCCTTAATAACGGGTAGGAAGATTGTAGATACCAGTGGCGGTCGACCCGGGAAAATTGGCGGATAAAGGGCAGTAGCGCATAGTCGAGTAAACTTAGGCTGTCGCCCATTAAGTATTGATGTTGAGACAGACGCAGTTCTAAAACGTGTATAAAGTTTTCACACTGAAGACGTAATGAGGTTTCTGTGTCTTTATGGTAGCGTTTAGCATTTTTATATTGTTCGAGTGAAGGCTTAAATACCTTATCATTGTGGTTAATTAATTTGAGCATGATTGGCAGGGCTGCAGGCTCTTGACTTAAGAGCAGATCATCTGGATCCTGAATATTCAGAGCCCAAAGCATAATATCCAAACTCTCATCTATAATGGTAACTGGTTTGATTCTGATAGTGCTCTTGCTCTCACTTACGTTCACACTTTTACTATCAAGCTTACTATCAAGCTTACTATCAAGCTTACTATCAAGCTTACTATCATCTCCATTATCATGCTTAAGTACTAGCACTGGTACTGTACCTTTGGGGGAGAAAGCTAGCATCTCTGCGGGTTTGTTTTTAGTGACTACAGCCTTTAGCATCACCTTTTTATTTGCCAGTAACAAGCCTAAACGAGCTCTCATGGCATAGGGACAATGCTGAAGTGAATAGAGGGTAGGTAAAGGGGTCTGGTGCATGAGTTTTCGCTTCTATTGGCTTTTTATGCTTCGTTTATATAGTTTTAAAATATCATGTGAATGAGTTACAGCCCTTGTTTGTATTGAGCATGTGTCGATACGGTTACCATAGTATCTAACTGAAGCTTAGCGTCTTCACTGCCTTTTAGCAGGTTTTCAAAATGTTCAATCAGTTGGATCTTATCCAGCTTGGCTTTTGAGCCTGAGCCAATATCGGTCAGATCGATAAAGAATTGATCGAACAGAGTTGAGAAATCATTGATCACATCTAAGTTTAAGAACTGTTCATTGTTATAGATACTCGGGTAACCGCCTTTTTGCTTATCGACGGCAAATGAGATGCCTTTGACATTGGTGATCGTGGTGGCTTTCTCGCATTTGAGCATGCAGTCATCTTCGATACTTGGCTTGTTACAACCTACAGTCTGCTGGAAGAAACATTGGCGACTAGTCATCATCAATATAGGATGATAGATACTATAGAGCAACTTAAACTCAGGCGGACGTTTTAAGTTTCTTATCTGCATTCGATTAATTTCGTTAGAGATAAAGGCACCAGAACAATTCAAGTCTTCTTGGAGAGTACGAAGTGCATAGGAATTAGTGGTATTTAAAAATGGTCCTGCAATCCACTTTATTTCCATTTCGAACGCTTTATAGGCAATGCCGGTGTTATTACTGACAATCTGTGCAGGCTTAACTTTTTCGAGAATTCTCACCGCTTCGATATAGTCTTTGCCAATCAATACCGCCGGAAACCAAGGGATTAATTTTGGATTACGCTGCAATAACTCAATATATTTATTGCAGTGTTTCTTAAAACTTTCGGGCAATTTAAAGTAGATGTCAGCATCGGTAACCTCGCAGAGGAGGGCATCTTTTTCATCACTGATCAACAAAGAAAGCCCCGGTTTTTCGTTTACTTTTGCATGCTGTTGTAGTTTTGGAACTTCGACTGGTGCGATCACATCCACTGAGTTATTGAGTAGAAAAGCCAACTTGTTTTTAAGCGCTGTTAACTCGTTAAAAGGAATGCTAAGGCCTGTAGATAATTCAGTGTAGTCATAATTTTGTATGACATAATCAGCGTTATTGAAACTTCTGAAGCGTTTTTCCAGTGCCTCCGTATTTAATGGAGATTTAGTCGAGGCTCGCAGCACCGAATCAGATTGTACTGAGAATATTTGGATTCTATGGTCTTGTTTGACTTGGTTAGATATCGTTGCAATTTTTGCCTGTATGACAAATGTTTGGTTTAACTGCCCCCTAAAGCTTAAGGTAAGTCGCATTTTGTCAATATTAAGATATTGGATTTTATCTTTAAGGCTGGCTCCCAGCTCATTTTTATCCGCTCTCAGAGTTTGTTTTACTTCTTGTATCTGCACCACTGAAATGGCATTTTGTTGTGCTAGCGCATGGTTAACACTGTTATCGCGAGGATTATCGATAAACATATCTTTAGTGAGGTTACCCTTCAAAAATGAGTGGGTAAAATCACGGTTAAAGACCTTGTAGAGATTAGTATCATCTTGCAGCAGCTTACCCGTATTGACAAACTGGTTTATTTGTTTGCGCCAGCTATCGACTACGGTATAAACATAGTGTGCCCCCTTGATCCGGCCTTCAATCTTAAGTGAGTCGACTTCGGCATCGACTAACTCGGGTAGATCAAAGTAGGCTGAATTATCTTTTAGATTTAAAGGGTACTTATTACCCGCCGCGGTCTCTTCATACTCGTCTCGGCACGCTTGACTACACCGGCCTCGATTTCCTGAATTTCCCACGCTGACTGAGCTTGAATAACATTGGCCTGAAAAGGCGATACAGAGGGAGCCGTGCACAAAGACTTCGGTCAACATATTATGTTTATGGGCTAGGGCTGTCAGTGATTTTATCTCACTTAAATTCATTTCTCGTGATAGGTTGACGCGCGAGGCACCGACTTTGTTGAGGAAGTGTATCTGGCCTTCATTGTGGGTGGTTAGTTGAGTCGATGCGTGAATGTTTAAGCTTGGAAAGTATTTCTTAACCAGATTAAACAGACCGAGATCTTGAACTATGATGCCATCTAAACGGGTGTTGACCAATTGATTCAATAATTTAAATAATGCTGCAAGCTCTTGCTCTAATATCACCACATTTAAGGTCAGGAACACTTCACATTCATATTGATGAGCGAGTCTTAAGATGCCACAGAGTTGATCGAATGAAAGGTTGGCGGCACGATTACGGGCGTTAAATGTGTTTAAGCCACAATAGACGGCGTTGGCACCAGCAACTATTGCAGCCTTAATGGCTTCGACATCACCGCCAGGCGCTAACAACTCAATTTTTCTACTCATCTGAGACTAACTCACTCAATTATTCGATTATTATTTTTGAGGGGCGATTTTACCCGTATCCCGTGAGCAATGCTATATATACCCGTGCTACTTCAAAGTGCTGGTTTCAGAGCAGGCTGAACGGGTCCAATTCAAGATGCATTGTTGAAATATTATAGGTGATTTTGATGCCTCAACCGATCTATCGGCCTTATCGCCATTACAAAAATAACGATACACGCCATTGAGGTCAGAGTCTTTGGATGTTTACAAAAGAAGTGCGTTCTTCGCCCAAAACTCGTCGAGATTGCTGACAAGTTAGAATAATATTTTTGGGATCTGTGAGTGAAACTATGATCTAACAGCTGTATTTAAATGGCAGCATTCAGTAATGCGTTTAAGTAGAGTGCTTAGGCTTGATGAGTCAGTAAGCGATAACTAAGTACGATAATGTGACGTTAAGCCCAGTGAAGCTGATACAAAAAAATAGCAGGGCAAGGATTTTACACTAGGGTGAGTACTTCCAATTAGGAGCCAACAAAGTGGCCAACTCAAAATCGACAGAATACTGAGTTGACACATAGAGGACTTACAACGATCCAATTGTCATTTGAAAACTAAGTGCTCACAGTTATTACAAGTCATTTATCCTTCCTATTTATTAATGGTGCGATAATCACCAAATCGAATGGCTTTTGTATGGGAATTATACAAAAAATAAACCGATACTAAATAAACCACTGAAAACCATGGTGAGCTTAGCAGTCCGGCCGAGTAAAGGATTCAATGCCGCCCCCGATTCTACGCTAAAATCACTATTAAGCTTACGTGCAAATAGCAGTGAAAGTCCTGCGAGTAGGACTGGCGCACCAGGTAAAAACCCAAGAAAAAAGCTGCCAATAATCAGCGCGAAAGGTAAGTAGACAAAGGTCTGATAGAGTACGCGTGACTGTCCTTCGCCAATACGAACTGCCAAGGTTTTCTTCCCAGCTTTTACATCGGTGTTGATATCACGAGTGTTATTAACCAGCATTATTGCCGCATTCAAGCTGCCAATTGCACAGCCTAATACCCAAGCGGCGGTGCTGGTTTCACCCGCTTGCAGAAAATAGCTACCCACTACGGCTACTAAACCAAAAAAGACAAAGGCGGCCACTTCTCCTAACCCGTGGGATGCCAATGGGTATGGCCCTCCGCTGTAGCCAAGGGCACCACAAATGGAAATAATTGCAAGTAGCGCAATGGGCCAACCTCCATGATAGATGAGATAAGAGCCCACAATAAGTGCCAATATTAAGCTTTGCACCATGGCATTGCGGACTTTTTCTGGTGAAATCAAGCCACTCTGGGTTACTCGTATAGGCCCTAAGCGCTCCTCTGTATCAACGCCAGTCTTAAAATCAAAGTAGTCATTAGACAAGTTAACCGCAATTTGTAACAAGATGGCGCAAAGCATAGACGTACAAGCAATTAAGATGCTGAACTGATCTAATTCGATGGCTAATATGTTTCCAACTAAGAGGGGCCCAATGGTCGCGGGCAGTGTACGAGGCCTTATGGCCAAAATCCAAGGGTTCATTTATTAGATTCTTAAGGGAACATCGAGTCTGCAGATGTTCATTTATTATTAATGTGCATATTATATCAAGTTTACAGACGACGATGAAGTGACTCTAAGTGATAGCTTTCTCGAATGTGACTAGCTTCAAACTTCAAGGTCAACAGTTCAGTGTCTCATGCCCTGATTTCAAAGACCGTGAACCGACTCGATTTTTTTGTATCCCCCTTTTACACTACATCATGCTATTTTGCTGCCGAGTTGTCTGAGCTACATCACCAATCACTGGCGTAAGTTTACCCTCTTGATTCAGTAAATTCTGGCTTGAGCACCATTATGTGAGTTAAGCTGTATGCCTGTTGTTTACTGGTATGAGGCATGTGGTGAGTCAGGTTTTAAATGATCTATTATCTTTACTCTCTTTAGAGCGAATAGAAGAGGGGCTATTTCGTGGTCAGAGCCAAGACTTAGGCTTTGGTCATGTCTTCGGTGGTCAAGTGATGGGGCAGGCTTTGAGCGCTGCCAAACAGACGGTATCTGCATCGCGTCAGATCCACTCTCAGCATTCCTATTTTCTCCGTGCCGGAGATGAAAAACTGCCTATCGTTTATGATGTTGAAGTTATGCGCGATGGTGGTAGTTTCAGTGCTCGTCGAGTTAAGGCTATTCAGAAAGGTCGGCCCATTTTCTATATGACCTGCTCATTTCAGGAGGTTGAACCAGGGCTGGAGCATCAAGATAACATGCCAGAAGTCCCAGGACCTGATGGACTGCTTAATCAGCAAGAATTGGCCATGACGTTACAAGATAAGGTGCCGCAAAAAATACTGGAAAAATTTATGGCGGATACGCCGATTGAGATGCGTCTTGTTGATGCTTGTAATCCTATGGTATCGAAAATCACCGAGCCTAAGCGTTATGTGTGGATCAGAGCCAATGGCGAAGTGCCCAAAGACTTTTCGGCTAATGAATACTTGCTGGCTTATGCATCAGATTTCAACTTTCTGATCACAGCAGCGCAGCCTCACGGGGTCTCTTTTTTGACTCCTGGCATGCGTATGGCAACGATCGATCATTCAATGTGGTTTCATCGACCACTGGATTTGAATGATTGGCTGCTTTATAGCATAGACAGCCCCAGTGCCAGTGGTGGCCGCGGCTTTGTTAAGGGGCAGTTTTTCAATCAGAAAGGTGAGTTGGTGGCATCTGCAACGCAAGAAGGTTTAATGCGCATGGCTTCGCCCAAAAAATAGTTGGGCTGAGGTTGATAATTATTTATGGCTCTTTTGGGCTGTATGCTGAAATAAGAGGTTTATGGTGTTAGTCATGTTAAAAAGAGCAGTCATTTTATTGGTTTGTGTTATATCTCTAACAGCTTGTGTCACTGTAGAACCGGAGCCTCCAGTTATTATTAACGGGGCAGCTGGATATTTAGAGAAAATTAACTTGCC
>JBAHZX010000162.1:0-13482 GCA_037132815.1 Shewanella sp. | reverse complement strand
TCTAAGTTATCTGAAAAGAAATTCTGGATCCAGCGACTTGGAAAAACTTCTATTAGAGCGATACACATCTTGGGGGTAACAGGAGCCGGAGGTGGTATTTTATTAGGTGTGGCCCAAGAAAAGTGGCTTATGTATTGGTGTATGGCTATGTCCACAGGATTATTCCTCATGTTATGGGAAATAATCAGAGATTGGCGTTGGTTAATCCAATTGAAAGGTGTATTGACCTTAGTAAAGTTAGTACTGTTAATCCTATTCATTCCTTTTGCAAGTTACAAACCCGAGCTATTAATCACAGTGTTACTCCTCTCTGTAATTGTCTCCCATGGTCCGGCAGGCTTAAGGCACTTTTCAGTTATCCATGGACGAAGAATAGATACAAAAAAAGAAGTTAAAGGTTGAGCAGCGTTCAAGTATTATAGCTATTTAGAGTGGGATCTTGAAGATGGCCCAGCTTCATCTCAGTTATCGTTTTCTAACTCCATCGTGGATAAGACCTAGAGGAGAAATCTCAAACACCTTAGCGTGGAAATAAGGTTAATACTCAGATGTATTTAGGCCACTGTCAGTTTAGTCAATGCCTTCTAGTGATAATCTACAAACAAAATATCTTTCAATTATTTAATGACAATCTAACTAAATAATGCGAGCTTTACCGAACTTTTCACGTCTGGCTTTTTCGGCTGCCAATTTTTGTTTACGATTGTCACAAGGATCATCGCAATCGCACGCTTTATCTATTCCTATCGCGCCTAAACCACCACAACTGCCCGCAACAGCCGTCCGCTTAACCAGATAGCCAATAGACATCAAAAGAAAAAACAGCAATAAAACAATAAATGCCGCAATAAATGTACTCATTATATGCTCCACGTGTAACCTGATCCCAATCAGTATAACTGATATTATCGCTTAGCCATTGTCTTTAAACTAAACCAGCATTATTAAAAATTTACTGATCTACATAGGGTTTAAAAGCATCACTGTAAAAAACTATAAAGCCGCTATCTTGCTTCTCAATTAACATAATGGCCAAGTTTTCCTGTTTAGCAAGTGCTAATGACTTCTCGGTTCCCAATACCATCATGGCAGTAGCATAACCATCGGCCACCATTGACTGTTCATGCATCACTGTCACTGAAGCTAATTTATGATCGATAGGGTAGCCATCTCTGGGATCAATAAGATGAGAAAACTGTCGTCCATCTTCTTCATAGTAAATACGGTAATCACCAGAAGTAGCTAGCGCCATGTCACCTGGGACGATCAGCTGCTGTATTGCACGCTCATTAACATCGGGCTTCTCAATAGCAACACGCCATGGTGAGCCATCAATCTTATTGCCAAATACACTGAGTTCTCCGCCGATCTCAACCAAATAACCCGCTACATGATATTTATCCAATATTGCTGCAACAACATCAACACCGAAGCCTTTAGCGAGCGATGAAAGATCCACATACAAATCTGGATTAGTCTTAGTTAACTTAGTGCCATCCAAATGAAGGTATTGCATGCCCGTTTTTTCCATGGTAGCAGCAATGACCGATTCAGAAGGTATATTATTCCGTCGCTTATCGGGTCCAAAACCCCATAGGTTCACTAAAGGACCTAAAGTAATATCTAATGCACCGCCAGTAACCTCACTGAGATGTATTCCCTCAGCAATGACAAAGGCAATGTCCTCCGAAACCGTTATAGTATTTTCATGCTTCATAGAGTTAAAGCGTGACAGTTCTGACTTGGGCCGATAGGTAGACATCTGATCATTGAGCTTCTCAAGTGCTAGATTAATTTCAGCTTGTAATAAGCTTGCTTCCGGTAACTGAGCACTTGGTACCACTTTTATGTGATATGTTGTGCCCATTGTGTTACCAGAAAGCGAAATAATTTGTATGGTTTGACTGCACCCAGAAACGAAAAAGGCTAGCCATATCAGGGCTAACCAATTTACTAAGGTCTGTTTCATTTTACCTAAATCCTTATCACTATATAACTAATGTTCTATTCGATTCTTGATTAAAAAAGTGAGGAGATTGTCCTCACTTTTTTTTCAAACTCAAATGATAACTATATCAAGATTCAAGCATATAAGATGTAATTAGCCACCGAAGTCATCCAGAAAAATGTTTTCATCTTCGACACCAAGATCTTTCAGCATACCGATAACGGCTGCATTCATCATTGGAGGACCACACATATAGAATTCACAATCTTCCGGCGCATCGTGGTCGCGCAAGTAGCTTTCATAAAGTACGTTATGAATAAAGCCAGTCTTACCTTCCCAGTGATCCTCAGGCTGAGGATCAGAAAGTGCCACGTGCCAATCAAAGTTTTCGTTATCGGACGCCAGACCATCGAAATCTTCAACATAGAACATCTCACGTTTAGAGCGTGCGCCATACCAGAAACTCATCTTACGATTGGTATTAAGACGCTTAAGCTGATCGAAGATATGAGAGCGCATAGGAGCCATACCTGCACCACCACCGACAAACACCATCTCATTATCGGTCTCTTTAGCGAAAAACTCACCAAAAGGACCAGAGATTGTTACCTTATCACCTTCTTTCAAGCTGAAGATATACGAAGACATCTTACCGCAAGGCAGAGTTAAGTTGCGAGGCGGAGGTGTTGCAATACGTACATTCAACATGATGATACCTTCCTCTTCAGGATAGTTCGCCATAGAATATGCGCGGATGGTTTCATCTGCTACCTGAGACTCTAGCTTGAAAAATCCAAAGTGCTCCCAGTCACCACGGTATTGTGCAGGAATATCGAAATCTGCATATTTAACGTGATGTACAGGTGCTTCAATCTGAATATAACCACCGGCACGGAATGGCACCGAGTCGCCACCTGGAATTTGAAGCTTAAGCTCTTTAATGAAAGTGGCCTTGTTGTCGTTGGAGATAACAGTACATTCCCACTTCTTAACACCAAAAATCTCTTCTTCGAGCACGATATCCATATCGCTTTTAACGCTTACCTGACAGGATAAACGACAGCCCTCACGAGCCTCACCCTTGCTAATATGATCCAACTCAGTTGGCAAAATATCACCACCACCTGATTTAATATGTACTTTACACTGACCACAAGTACCACCACCACCACATGCACTAGAGACGAAAATACCACTCTCGGCCAATGCGCCTAATAGTTTGCCACCTGCTGGCAATTTGATGCCTTTCTCAGGGTCATCATTGATACTAATTGTAATGTCACCGCTATTTACCAACTTTGACTTGGCAAACAAGATGATGAGTACCAAACCTAAGACGATAGCTGTAAACATACTCACACCGAGATAAATCTCGAGTGGAGTAGATTTAAGAATATCCATTAAATTATCCTTAAAAGTCCAAACAGGAAGCCCTCAGGCCTCCGTTATAGGGACACACCAGAAAAAGACATGAAACCAAGCGCCATTAGACCCGCTGTAACAAAGGTAATACCTAAGCCACGCAGTCCATCCGGCACATCGGCGTATTTCATCTTCTCACGGATACCCGCTAACAAGACGATAGCTAATGCAAAGCCCACTCCTGAGCCCACACCAAACACAAAACTTTCAGCGAGATTATAATCGCGCTCGACCATGAAAGAGACAGCACCAAAAATGGCACAGTTTACTGTGATCAGTGGCAGGAAGATGCCCAGAGCGTTATAGAGTGGAGGGAAAAACTTATCCAACACCATCTCTAAAATCTGTACTAAGGCCGCGATAACACCAATGAATGTAATAAATTTCAGGAAGCTTAGATCGGCATCCGGTGCACCTGCCCAATCCAAAGCACCCGGGGCCAACAGGCCTTGGTAGATGATCTGATTAACAGGAACTGAAATCGCCAGAACCACAATGACGGCCACTCCCAATCCCATCGCCGTGGTCACCTTCTTCGATACTGCTAGGAATGTACACATCCCTAAGAAGAAAGAGAGAGCCATGTTCTCAATAAAAATAGAACGAATTAATAGACTTATATAATGTTCCATCGCGCTTACCCTTTTGCTTCTACTTGCTCTGGCTTAACAGTACGTATGATCCAAATCAGAGTACCGATTAAAAAGAACGCACTAGGTGGTAGCAATAACAGACCGTTGGGCTGATACCAGCCACCATCTGAAATTTTGCTTAATATTTCAACACCAAATAGCGAACCATTACCAAAGAGTTCACGGACAAAACCAACAGATAGAAGAATAGCACCATAGCCTAAGCCGTTACCTATTCCATCCATAAAGCTCATCATAGGTGGTGTTTTCATCGCATAAGCTTCGGCGCGCCCCATCACAATACAGTTAGTAATGATAAGGCCAACGAAAACTGACAATTGCTTAGACACCTCGTAGGCATAAGCCTGCAGTACCTGATCAACAACGATAACCAAAGATGCAATGATGGTCATCTGAACAATGATGCGTACACTGCTTGGAATGTGGTTACGCAACATAGAGATGAACAAGTTTGAACAAGCCGTTACAGCAGTCAATGCAATGGTCATCACCAGTGCGGTTTCCATCTTACTGGTTACAGCCAGTGCACTACATACACCGAGTACTTGCAGAGCGATCGGATTATTATTAACAATTGGTCCCGATAGAACCTGCTTAAGTTCTTTAGCGTTAGCCATTAGCTCAGTCCTCCATTACGAACTTTCTCGATGAAGTGTGCAAAGCCTTCTTCACCTAGCCAAAATTCAAGTGAGTTTTGAACACCGTTACCCGTCAAGGTCGCACCAGACAAAGCATCGACTCCATGCACAGATGCTGCTATAGCAGGATTCTTAGTGACTTTAATCGCTAAGTTTCCTTGAGCATCATAGAGCTTCTTACCATGCCACTTCGCCATCCAAATCGGGTTCTGAACTTCACCACCTAGACCCGGAGTTTCACCCGAACCAGTAAATGCATAGTAAACCAGACTCTGAATCGTATTCATGTCGGGCTCAACGGCCAGAAATGCATACATGGTTGACCAAAGTCCGTAGCCTTTAATAGGTAAGATCAGTGTCTTAATTTGGCCTTGATCATCATTGATGATATAGACAACTGCAGTATTAGCGACGCGCTTAACCAATGCGATATCATTCTTGGGTATATAGGCATTAGCCGGATCCCGAGAGGCTTTATCTGCATCAAAACTATCTGCATCACCTTCTACCCAATCACCGCTCTTAAGGTCAACCAGCCTAGCTACAACAAACTTCTTGTACTTCAACTGTATGTCTTGCTTAGAAACAGGCACAGATTTAGTATCGATAATGCCTGCTGCTTCAAGAATATATTTCTGCTTATCTAGCAGCTTATTCTCTATCTGAATAGGTCTTAGCAAGACAGCCGCTGTCGATACAAAAATAGAGCAGACAAAGCATAAACCAACAACGATAAAGAGGGTTCTGCCGAACGAATCTTTGTTACTAGCCACGAGCAATCCTCCGCTTGATATTAGCTTGAACCACAAAGTGATCGAACAGTGGTGCAAACAGGTTGGCAAATAAGATAGCCAACATCATGCCTTCAGGAAACGCTGGGTTAATGACACGGATAAACACTGCCATAGCACCAATCAAGATCCCATAAGCCCATTTTGCTGAGTTAGTGAACGACGCCGATACCGGATCGGTCGCCATAAACATCATACCGAAGGCGAAACCTCCTAACACAAGATGCCAGTACCAAGGCATAGCAAACATTGGATTAGTGTCACTACCGATGAAGTTCAGTAAATAAGAAACTGCAACCATACCCAACATCACACCAGCAACGATGCGCCATGATGCAATACGTGCGTAAATGATAACCGCGCCACCCAATAAGAGAGCAAGGGTAGAGACTTCACCGACAGAACCCGGAATGAAACCTAGGAAGGCATCCCACCAGTTCTGGTTAATCCCGTATTCTAGTGTGCCTTGGGCCGCCTGACTCAGTGCTGTAGCACCAGAGTATCCATCTGCAGCTACCCAAGAGGTGTCACCAGACATGCTTAGCGGGTAAGCAAAGAATAAGAAGGCTCGACCAGCCAGAGCAGGGTTAAGGAAGTTACGTCCCGTACCACCGAAAATCTCTTTGGCAACGACCACACCGAAGGTGATACCTAAGGCAACCATCCACAGAGGAATCGTAGCTGGCAATGTCAATGCAAACAACACCGAAGTGACGAAGAAACCTTCGTTAATTTCATGCCCTCGTACCGACGCAAACAAGACTTCCCAGATACCACCTACGGCGAATGTCACCGCATAGATAGGCAGGAAGAAACAGGCTCCGTACCACAGCAAGGCGGCGATTCCTGAATGTTCATTCAGCTCAGTACCAAACATGCCGAACAGACTAACCTGCCAAACGTCTGGTATAGCGAAACCGGCAACAAGCGCATCTTGAGCTTGTAAACCTACGTTATACATGCCGACAAACATGGCTGGGAATGTACATGCCCACACCAAGATCATCATCCGCTTCAAGTCTAAATTATCACGAACATGGGTGGCGCCCTTGTTCACATGACCAGGGGTATAAAAAACCGTATATGCAGCTTCAAAAACGGCGTAAAATTTTTCGTATTTACCGCCCTTCTCAAACTGAGGTTCGATACCCTTAAATAACTCTTTCAAACCCATTAGCCTTCCCTCACGATCGTATCTAGACAGTCTCGTAAATAGGTAGCATAGTCATACTTACCTGGACATACGACAGTACATAATGCCAAATCTTCTTCATCCAACTCCAAGGCACCTAAAGTCACAGCACCATCGGTATCACCTGACACCAAGTCACGCAATAACATAGTGGGAAGAATATCCAGAGGCATCACACGCTCATAGTTACCGATTGGCACCATAGCTCGATCTGAACCACCGGTGCTCGTCGTCATATTGAATAGGCGTGAGGGGGATAGGTGACCAAGAAAAGAACGAGTAATAGAGAACTTATCACTGCCAGGCATTGCCCAACCGATAAACTCCTGCTCTCTGCCTTCTTCAAGCATAGAAACCTGCAGATGGTAACGACCCAGATAAGCATGAGGTCCAACTGCTGTTCTTCCGCTCAAAACTGAGCCAGAAACGACACGAACATCACCGTCTAAGGTTTCATTGGCAGTTAACTCAGCAAATGAAGCGCCAAGACGTGTACTCACTAACCTTGGCTTACTCGCCTTAGGACCCGCTATGGCGACCACACGCTGAGTGTTTAACTCACCCGTTGTAAATAGCTGGCCAATGGCTATCACATCTTGATAACCCACATGCCAAACCGTTCTATTAATCGATGCAGGCAATAGGAAATGTATGTGTGTACCAACCAAGCCTGCAGGATGTTTACCTGAAAACTCTTCGACTTGAGTATTGGCTGTTGGAATATCGGATTCAGGGGCTTTACACAAGAATACTTTACCTTGAGTCAACCTTGACAGAACCCTAAGTCCATTCTCAAAATCAGCTTTTTGCAAACCTATAACCACTTCTGGATCGGCTGCAAGAGGTTGAGTATCTATCGCGGTAACGAAGATACCCTCAGCGGTAGAGTCTACTGCTGGAGTTCTACTGAAAGGACGAGTTCGTAATGCAGTCCACAACCCTGATTTAATGAGGTTGTCTCGAACGAGTTGCGAATCCAACGACTCTAATTCTGCTGCATTATATTTAGCAAAGGAGATACTCTCTTCCCCTTCGATATCTATGACGACTGACTGCAAAATACGTTGGGCGCCCCGGTTAATTTCTGAAATTGTGCCACTGGCTAAAGCCGTATATTTAACACCAAGGTTCTTTTTATCTTCAAAGATAACCTGACCTTTTTTAACTTTATCGCCCACTTGGATTTTCATCGTGGGGCGTAAGCCAATATACTCTTCACCCAAAGTAGCTACACGCTTAATGGCTGGTCCATCATGGACCATTTGCTCTGGTCCGCCTGCTATAGGCAGTTCCAATCCTTTCTTTATTGTAATCATATCCACAATCACTACGTTATGAAGGAAAGATAATGCGCCGCGTTCCTGCTTAGCACGACAGGTTTTAAACAAAGCTCACCATGATGAGCTAGCGCAGACTTATCGCGAAAACGAGACGGGAATCACGCTGTTCGCGCGCATTTTAACGTAAATATCACAGTATCGCCATGAAAATTGTGGGTATTTAGAAAGGAATTAGCAGATTTATACAATATGCTTAAGATCACATAAACTCAGACTATTTGATTCAGAGTCTGCTAATGCAAAAATGTCATTTTTTTCAACAATAAAGGATTAACATATTTAACGCAGGCACATACACTAGCATTCATTTGAGTAACTAAAAAACAACCGCAGCTATTTTTTATTAAATATATTGTTAGAGCCCTTTGAGGATCTTATCGCTAAGTTTAAGTTCGTCATTCATATTAACGCTAATCCCTGAAGCTATGATAGAACGAGCAATATCCTTTGCCTGATCCAGAGAGTGCATGTCATAAGTACCACATTGAAATTCATTGAGCTCGGGTATCTCTGATTGTTTGACGACTTTTAGTACATCGTTCATTGCCGCTAACCAAGCTTCAGCGACTTCAGCCTCTGCAGGCGTACCTATCAGGCTCATATAGAAACCTGTTCGACAGCCCATGGGAGAGATGTCAATAATCTCAACAGTATCGCCATTGAGGTGATCACGCATAAATCCGGCATAAAGGTGCTCTAAGGTATGTATGCCCCGCTCAGTTAAGATATCTTTATTCGGCACGCAAAAACGCAGATCAAATACTGTGATTGAATCTCCACTCGGTGTCTTCATGGTTTTTGCCACACGAACGGCAGGGGCATGCATTCGAGTATGATCAACGGTAAAACTATCTAATAATGGCATCTCTACTCTCCAATTTGTAGATATAGGTAAGGCTTAATAGCTTAAAAGCATTTGCCTTAGATTAATTTCTGGCATTCTAGCACAAGGCGACAAAACTATACCCCGTACTCGATAGTACCAAATAACATATTGGCAGCATCATTAACGTAATAGATGAGCAAAGGCTTATGTTAAGATAAAAAGAGTAAAAGGTATTAGCTTCTAGCCTTTACACTTTGGCGAGTCGGGAACATTTGACTCTACAACCCACTCTTTAGGGGTGAATGTGTGCATAGATAGAGCATGCAAGCCATTAGCAAACTCATCAACTAATGCCTCATTCACCGCTCTGTGTCTGCCAAGCAAGCGTTTCCCCTCGAAAGTAGAACTGACGACAATGACCTTAAAATGAGTTTCTGAATTCGGAGGTACATGGTGATTATCACTCTCGTTAATCACTTGAAGATGATTCGGTGACAAAATCTGAGTGAGTTTTTCGGTAATGAGTTGCTCTACTGACATAGGGATATTCTCAAGTAAGAAAAAGTGATGACGGCAGATTAATACCTTAGTTACAGAAGATCAATATTTGCCCGTCATTTCCCTTTTATTAATCTTTGTTTAAATCATATAAAGACCTTCTCGAAGCCAGATATTTTAATAAAATAATAAGGAATTATACACCTGAAGGTATGCATGCGCTTAGGTAAAGTATACTCCTTGCACTCTTGTCGCGGCAAATGCACGATCAAGAGTGATCGACCATATGTACCTCAACCGTGAAACCTGCGATAATATGCGCCCTCATTTTATTGGTACAGTGACCTATGACAACTCAATTTTCAGTAGCGGATATCGAACTTGAATTATCTCGTTATCCTAGTAATCAGGGATCTAACCTGCAGGCATGGGACGCCGCGGATGAGCATCTGATTAAACATCTGGCTGAAATTGAGCAAACGGCGATAACCACGGCTATAATCAATGATAATTTCGGCGCACTAGCCGCTAGCCTTCTCTCTATCGACAGCCAATGGCCGCTATTATTAGAAACTGACGCTAAAACTAGCCAGTTAGGCACCCTGGAAAACTTAGCCAATAATAAACTCAGTAGCGAGAATATTCAGTGGATTAATAGTCGTGAAGCACTACCAAGTTCAATAGAACTGGTATTAATGAAACTGCCAAAAAATCTAACCTATTTCGCTCACCAGCTGAACCGATTATCCCAGATCTTACCTCAGGGAACTCAGGTACTCATTGGCGTAAAAGCAAAATCAATCAACAAGTCATTACTTGAGCTGTTTGCCAAAAATTTAGGCCCAGCAAGTGCCAGTCTTACCTGGAAAAAAACCCGAGTAATAACCTGCATCAGTGATGGCAAGGTTCGTTCCTTGCCACAAGGTATCAGTTGGACTATTCCTGAGTTAAATTTAGAGATCAGTAACCTAAGTAATGTTTTCGCCGCCAATAAACTCGATATCGGCGCTCGCATCATGCTGGATAACATGCCTAAGGGTGATTTTACCTCAATTATAGATTTGGGTTGTGGCAATGGCGTATTGGGACTACATGCTAAGCAACTCTTTGCCAAAGCCTATATTCATTTTATCGATGATTCAGAGATGGCAGTCGAATCAGCAAGAAAAAACTGGGACATAAATAACTTAGACAACCAAGCCCTAGTGGGTAAGCAAGCCACCTTCGGCTGGGATGACTGTTTAACCCACCTAAACGAAGGAGTTCGTCCGGACTTAATTTTGTGCAACCCTCCTTTCCATCAAGGCGAAGCCATTACTGACCATATCGCCTGGCAGATGTTTCTTCAATCTTGGCGCGTACTGAAAAATGGCGGAATATTGCATGTAGTAGGTAATCGTCATCTGGCTTATCACGTGAAGTTGCAGCGTATATTTAAAAACTGCACCACGCTTGAGTCTAATGGTAAGTTTGTTATCTTACAGGCTCAAAAGATCAGTAAGAAAGCCGAGCCATTTGGACATAAAGGGGCTGAACCCAACCATGGATCTAGAGGTTTTTATGGTATATAGCCTGAAGCTGTTAATCGTAAAGCCCATCAAACAACAAAAAGGGAATGAACCGAAGTTCACTCCCTTCTTCACAATATTTTGTAGCAGCTGGTTGCCTCGGAACTAGCATCTAAAACCTAGAATCTTAAACTTATCTCATTTCCCATGCTCTATATGTGCGACCTTTAAGCTTACCGTTGACTATTTTATGCAGAGCACGCTTAGCAACTTTACGGTCCACCGCTACATATGAGCGGAATTCGGTGATTTTAATCTTGCCGACTTCTGAGCCCTGAACCCCATCTTCGCCAGTAAGCGCACCTAAAATATCACCGGGGCGCACCTTGTTTCTCTTCCCACCCTCGATCTGCAGGGTAACCATTTTAGGTTGAGTCGGGAAGGTATCTAATAGGTTCTCTGATGGTAACCCTTCGCTGACGATATCACGCTCAAGATACTCTTCTAACAACTTTATTTTATAGTCATCGTCATAGGTGAAAAAGGTAAAGGCTGTACCCTTACTACCAGCACGGCCAGTACGGCCTATACGGTGAATGTGCACTTCGGTATCAAAGGCAAATTCATAATTAATCACCATATCCAATGCTTCGATATCTAAGCCTCGGGCAGCAACATCGGTTGCCACCATGACTGAAGCGCTCTTGTTGGCGAACTGCATCAGGGTGATATCTCTCTCTCTTTGCTCCAGATCACCATGGAGTGCTACAACACTGAAGCCATCATTGGCTAACGTAGCTGCCACATCTTTGGTCTCACGCTTAGTATTACAGAACACGACTGCACTCTCTGGGCGGTGCTGCAACAATAATAAGCGCAAAGCTTTTTGGCGATCCTTATTACTATCTATTTGATAGAAGTGCTGAACGATGCTGCTACTATCATGAGTTGATGCTACCTTGACCATCACAGGCTCAAACATGATCTGCTCTGCAACCTTCTGGATCTGCTTAGGGAATGTGGCGCTAAATAATAAGGTCTGACGTTCACGTGGCATCTCAGCCATGATGTAGTCCAGATCAGGCAAGAAGCCCATCTCCAGCATACGATCGGCTTCATCGAGCACTAAGGTATTGACGTTTTCCAGATTTAAATGCTCACGTGACAGGTGATCTATGATACGACCCGGCGTACCCACTATAATATGAGCTCCATGTTCAAGCGAACCAATCTGAGGCCCCATAGGCACACCACCACATAAAGTCAGCACCTTGATATTGTGAATACCACGGGCCAGAGTACGGATCTCTTTCGCTACCTGATCGGCTAACTCTCGGGTCGGACACAAGACCAGAGACTGAATACGAAAACGCTTCACATCTAACTTATTCAATAAACCTAAGCCGAATGCTGCGGTTTTACCCGAGCCAGTTTTACCTTGGCCAATCACATCTTCACCATTCAAAATAGCCGGTAAACTTTGTGCCTGAATGGCTGTCATTGAGTCATAACCCATTGTCTTGAGGTTATCAATTAACTCGGATTTCAAGGTCAATGTCGAAAATGACATATTGATGTCTGCTTTGGGGGTAACTTGGCTCAATGTCTATTCCTATTTTTATCACGATAACCAGCACATCATGAATGCGACCATCAATGATAAATCACTGATATCCCGCTGAGATAAATCGAGTTTATTACGCTAAATATCACCAGTGAAATCGATGATAATTAAGCACAATAATAATGTGCGGAGTATAGCAATATTTATGCTTACTTGCGCTAATAGCAATTCGAAAATAATAGTCAGTTTAATAAACCTCAGGTAAAAGAAACAACAATGCCCAGGCTGGAGCATGCTTGTTCCTTATTTAAGCTTTTACCTAAACTTAACTAACAAATGAGTACATCACTTGCTGTCACCTGAATACCCTCTGCAGCCTGAGCATATAGCCTCTACACGCCATAAATGAACAATGAGATGCCAAGATCTGTAACGATGCCATAAACACATACCAAATGTAATAATCATAGAGAATTAAACATAGCGAGAGCTTTATTCAAAACTCGACCCTACAAGTAATTGCAGGTACTCTTTGCCATTAATCAAATTCGCTCCTATTTATTATGGCAAACCTATGACAAAACCTAATATCACTAAACGGCAACTTCTCGATGTAATTAAATCTTGGGGAGTACAAAAAATAGACTCAGAGAAGTTTCAGGATTGGATGGTGACCTACTATGAACCAGATGAAAATGATATTGGTCTTGGTGAACCTGAATGGACTCAAGAAGCAATGAACATAGTGATGAATGAATATGAAATAGCTAAACAAGAAAAATTTCTGCTCACAAAGTATCAACTAGCCATCAACTTTATCACAACTGAAGAATCAAAGTTTAATCAAACTAGGCATCTATTTCTGCATGAAGGTTTCAGCGATTAAGCAAGGCCATCATTGGCATCAAAGGATAGGAACTTTTAGTATAAAAAACCACCAAGCTAGCTGCTTGCTGTAAAGTCAGCCGCGCCCATGAAAATCATAAATTCCAGACGTAAAAAAGCCCGCTACATCGTAACGGGCTTTAAAACTAAATAGGCGCCTGGAAATGACCTACTCTCGCATGGGGAGACCCCACACTACCATCGGCGCAATTGTGTT